>JADFJB010000032.1 GCA_022566355.1 candidate division KSB1 bacterium | reverse complement strand
AACTGATTTCTAAAACTGTCATTCCCGGCCAGGCTGGGCGGGATTATCGGGAATCTTGTTACACAGTCCGCACATAGATCCCCGATAAAAAATCAAGTTGTCCGAGAACCGGTATTGTCTCTCCTGCAAGCTTTAATCCAAAAGTTCATTTTGTGCTTAACTAATGAAAATAGACCCCCGATTAAAGCGCTCGGGGGTGACAGTTTTGGGGTTCTCGGATAGCCTGAAAGCATTAGGGAATGACAGTGATAAGGTTTATGAATAGATCAGGTTAATAACTCCATATAACTTTTCCCATTTATTTACCGTTAAAATGGCTGATTGGTTTATGTAATTTGGTTGATGGTGCTCTATGAGATTATGTGAAGGTTTTAGTACGGACTTGATACAAAATCATCGCTAATCCCCCAAGGACAAAAAATTATTATTCGGTAGGTTGTGTCCTGAGTCCGTTGAAGGAGTCTATTTTAACATTAACTAAATCCCGAATAGAATTAACGGTATTAGCAACATTTAATCACATCAGACTTTTAAAATAACCACTGTTAGTTCCGTTTTCTCTACAGGAACTTTTCCTTGATATCGGAGGTTAAAAGAACAAGTTTGTCTAAATTTCAAAAAAATGAAAAACATTTTGTTGCAACCTTGAAAACACGACCTTATATTGTATGGACGTTTAACTATATATCTATATATAGTTGTATTTCCAGTTTCACAGCCCGGATTAATCAGGCAATAAAATTAAATGTACTGCTGAAATTAAAAAACTGAGGAGAGCAGAATGACCTGGGAACAAATTGATGACCTGCAAGCTTTACGAATCGCCATCCAATCGGAAATGGATGCTTACCAATTTTACAAAAAAGCCTTAAAATTATTTAAGGATCAAGATTCTCAGGCTTTGCTATCAACTCTAGCAGATGTTGAAAAAAAACAACTTAAAAAATTGGAGGAGAAATATTCCAATCTTTCGGGAAAACGGCTTTTGTACATTAATTTACCGCGAAGACGCGGTTTCAAAAAGCCAATTGAACCGAATTCCACTGTTTTACAAATTCTTGAAACCGCCATCGAACAGGAACGTGAAAGTATCAACTTTTATAAAAAGGCGGCACAACGCACAATCGACGCAAAGGGTAAGCAAATGCTGGAAGAATTAGCTGAAGAAGAAAAATGCCAGATCGATTTGCTTGAAACCGAATACAGGGTGCGGTTAAAAAACAAACCCTCCTATAATAAGATGAAATTGGTAGAAGCCGGCTGATTTAATGCATACACGATAAAAAACCAGTGAAATGTTATAATTGATTATTCTTAGCCCACACTGAAGTTGTGGGCTAATTATTTTATACTTCATTTGTGAGAAGATTAAAAACCCACCAATTCATAGTCCAGGTGAAAATAAATTATGGACTATTCCGAATTTTTATGGATTAAAATAAAGTAACTATCTGTCATTCAGATCGTTGTGTTTATGCAAAAAAATCTAGCATCATCTTCAATTCAAATCTGACAATAAGGACAAGAAAGAGGAAGATGATAAATAACTCAACTTTTTACTAATCTTTAAACTTTCTTTTCATCAGGAAAATAAACCAACAATTTACGTTTTGAAAATTAGTAATTTGAAAATCAAGGGATAGTAATTCATTTAATTTCAAACCAGTTCTTGAAGGTTACTGAAAAACATATGAATAAAAAAGAACAAACGTTATTAGTTGGTGCGCATGTCTCTACAAGTGGCGGTGTTTTTAACGGGATTGACCACGGGGAAGAAATTGGAGCGACTGTAATCCAGATTTTTTCCAAAAATCAAACTAGGTGGGTTTCAAAACCGTTAAGTGATATAGATGTGGAGAAATTTAAAGAGAGTTGGAAAAACTCAGCCATTGTGGAAATCGTTATACACGGTTCTTATTTAATTAATTTAGCTAGCCCGGATCCGGTAGTTTTGGAAAAATCCAGGAATGCTTTTTTGGATGAGGTGGAACGGGCTGAACAACTGGGTATTCGGTATTTGATTTTTCACCCGGGATCTCATTTGAAAATGGGGGAGGAGACCGGGTTAAAGAAAATTGCCGAAAGTTTAAATAGAGTTATTGAGAAAACGGCAAACGATTCCGTCCGGCTGCTGCTTGAAACCACAGCAGGCCAGGGAACAAACCTAGGATATAAATTTGAACAGTTGGCCACCATTATAAATTTGGTTGACGCTAAAAACCGCGTAGGCGTCTGCCTGGATACCGCTCACATCTTTGCTGCCGGCTACGACATTCGGAGTCGTGAAAATTATGAAGATGCCTGGAAGACATTTGATAATATCCTTGGAATGGACACATTGTATGCCATCCATGCGAATGATTCAAAAAAGGAAATGGATAGCCGGGTAGACCGCCACGAGAATATTGGCGAAGGACTCATCGGAGAAGAAACATTCCGTCTGATGATGAATGATCCACGACTTAAAAAGATTCCCAAAGTTCTTGAAACACCTGGGGGCTTGGAAGAACATAAGCGCAATTTGGAAATATTGAAGAGTTTCGTTAATGAGAAATAATACTCATAGATCATTTAATATAATTTAATTAACCCGAATAATTCATGAATCATGCTTTCATGCTTAAAATTTCCAACTATGTCATCCCGTCGTGAAGCGGGATTTTCAGGGGTGTGTAAAATAGACGACCAAGTGGATAGCCCAATTCCTATGAATTGTAATCCCTGCATGCTACCCGTTAAACTTGTGCCCACATGATTTTAGTGAGTAAACATACGGGCACAAGCTTAATTAATCGGGGATCTTTTTGCCCGATGCTGGATACTGATGAAAAAAACAACAAATAATAAAAGGCAAAACACACCTGAGGTTGATATCCAAACAAGACAGACAAGAATGTCTGTCCTACCAAAGACAGGTATAGGATGTTTTGACATGAACTTAGTGAAAAGATCAGGCTCCGGCGCATCAACACGGTTGATGCGCTCCAAAAAAAACGGTACATATTCTGTCTTTTCTCCGGTCTCCTATTCTCCCATTCGCCCTTCTCCGATTCCCATATGCCACTCTAATTTTTAGGCACTTTTTCTTTGTTACTTTGTTACTTTGTGCCTCTGTGCCTTTGTTACTCTGTCACTCTATCACTCTTCCAACAAATTCCTCAACACGGTTTGCAGAATACCGCCGTTCCGATAGTAGTCTACCTCAACATGGGTATCAAGCCGTGCCAAAACTTCAAATGTCTTTTCGGGGTTATTTTTATCACTTGCTTTAACCAGCAATATCTTTCCAGGTGATAAATGACTGGAAATTCCGGTAATTGTATAACTCTCTTTTCCGGATAAGTTTAGCGAGGATGCACTTTCTCCCGCCTTAAATTGCAGGGGCAGAATGCCCATGCCAAGCAGGTTGCTGCGGTGGATTCTCTCGTAGCTTTCAGCGATGACGGCCTTTACTCCCAAAAGGCCAGTCCCTTTCGCCGCCCAGTCGCGGCTGCTGCCGGTGCCGTACTCTTTGCCGGCAATGACGATTAAGTCCGTAGCCTTTTCTATGTATTGCATGGCGGCTTCATAAATTGATGTTTGTTCCCCGGTGGGAAAATAAATCGTAACGCCGCCTTCGGTTCCGGGAGCCAGCTTATTCTTGATTCGAATATTGGCGAATGTGCCCCGCATCATGACTTCATGATTACCCCGGCGAGATCCGAAAGAGTTGAAGCTCAATTGCTCAACGCCGTGGGAAACCAGGTACTTCCCTGCCGGACCATCAACCGGAATAGCGCCAGCTGGTGAAATGTGATCAGTGGTTGTGGAATCACCCAGAAAAACCAAAACCCGGGCATCGCGAATATCTTCAGGATCTGAGAGGTCCAATTTCATATTCTCGAAAAATGGCGGATTCTTGATATAAGTCGAAGAGCTATCCCAGGGGTATATTTCACTGTACTCCGAAGACAACGCCTGCCATTTTTCATCGCCATCGAAAACGCCGGCATACTGCTCCCGGAACATTTCAGGAGATATAGACTGCCGGACCGTATCCGAAATCTGTTGCTGGCCAGGCCAGATATCGCGCAAAAATACAGGATTCCCGGCATCATCTTCACCGAGAGGTTCATTGCTGAAATCAAAATCGATGCGGCCGGCCAGGGCATACGCCACCACCAGTGGTGGTGATGCCAGATAATTCGCTCTTGTCTGTGGATGAATTCGCCCCTCAAAATTACGATTACCACTCAAGACCGAAGCAGCGATCAAATTACCTTTCTTTATCCCTTCCGCAATGGGTTGCGGCAGCGGACCGCTATTACCGATGCATGTCGTGCAGCCAAATCCAACCAGGTTAAAGCGCTGCTCGGCCAGGGCGTCTACCAAATCCGCTTTTTCCAAATATTCCATCACCACTTTGGATCCCGGCGCCAGACTGGTCTTTACCCACGGTTTGGAGCGAATACCTTTTGCCAATGCATTTTTCGCCAGCAAAGCAGCCGCGACCATCACAAAGGGATTGGAGGTATTCGTGCAGCTTGTAATTGCCGCAATTACAATCGAGCCATGGCGAAGTTCGAATTGATCGCCATTGTTACGCACTGAGGCTGAATTGGTTAAGTCATTTTCCGAGAGTGCAAAGCCCCGTTCATCGACAGGCGCTTTTAAACTGGTTTGAAAATCGGCTTTGATTTCCTTGAGCAACACCTTATCCTGTGGGCGTTTTGGTCCGGCTATGGTTGCTTCTACAGACTCCAGATTTAATTCCAGAGTATCCGCAAATTCCGGCTCAGGCGTGTCTTCCGTTCGAAAAAGTGTTTGTTCCTTGCAGTAGGTTTCCACCAAATCGATCAACTCCTCACTTCGCCCGCTAAGTCTTAAATAAGCAAGCGTTTGAAAATCAACCGGAAAGAAGCCCATGGTTGCGCCATACTCCGGCGCCATGTTGGCGATGGTTGCGCGATCGGCGAGACTCAGGTTGCTCAACCCGGAGCCAAAAAACTCGACGAATTTTCCGACTACGCCTCTTTCCCGCAGCATTTGGGTAACCGTTAGTACCAGGTCCGTCGCGGTGGAACCATCCGGCAATTCTCCATAGAATTTAAACCCAACGACTTCCGGGGTCAGCATGTAGTAGGGTTGGCCCAGCATAACCGCCTCAGCTTCTATACCGCCGACTCCCCAACCCATTACACTCAAGCCGTTGATCATGGTCGTGTGGGAATCTGTGCCGACCAGTGTGTCGGGAAAAGCCATGGTCGCACCATCCTGTTCTTTGCTGGCAACAACGGAAGCAAGGTATTCAAGATTCACCTGGTGCACGATACCGGTGCCCGGCGGCACCACTCTAAAATCTCTAAAACTTTGCTGTGCCCAGCGCAGCAGTATGTAGCGTTCCTTATTGCGTTCGTATTCTCTTTCCACATTATATTTAAAAGCATCTGCTGTGCCAAATCGATCAACCTGAACGGAATGGTCAATCACTAAATCGGTTCTGACCAACGGATTGATTTTAGCGGGATCGCCGCCAAATTTTTGCATCGCATCCCGTAAAGCTGCCAGGTCGACCACTGCGGGCACGCCGGTAAAATCCTGCATGACGACCCGGGCCGGCATGTACGGAACTTCCGTTTTTACAACATTAGTCGGGTTATAGGCAGCCAATTTCTTCACATCGTCTTCAGTAACCAATCTTCCGTCTTCGTTTCGCAACACATTCTCCAATAATATTTTTATGGAAAACGGCAGCCGTGAAAGCTGCGTGAGGTTTGCATCTTCCAAACGTGACAAGCTAAAAAATTGGTACTCTTTACTACCGACCATGAAAGAATCCTGGGCAGAAAAACTGTTTTTAAACAATCGTTGCATTTGGGGTTTCCTCTAAAACTATTATTAATTTGAATTATTTATGGTTCATCATAAAAATGCATACTTTTCGATTTGTAAATGTAAGCGGATATGATAACTTTTCCAAAGAATAAGATTTATTTATGGAAAGGATGGTCTTAAAACTAGTGCCTATTTTTGAAGAATAAGTACGGTACATAAACTATTCATGATCCTTAATTAATTATTAATCCTCTACGAGGATTTGAAAACCTTGATCAACTCCATATCTACAAAAACAAAACCTCTACGAGGTTATTTATAACTTAACTCATAAGGAATGAGCTATCCACAGATTTGAAATAACCTCGTTTACGATGGATTTATAAGATCTCCCATAACTAAAAACATCGTAGATGTTTAATTATTGTAGAAGGAAGTTCTCTTATTTGAACATATCCGTCGGCTGACGGATACATAAAAAGGTGGATACATATCATTTTGTAATATTCTTCATCCTGACATAATATTTTACGTTTTAGTCTGTGGCAATTGTTACTTTTCCTCTTGGCGGTCTTCGCGTCTTTGCGGTTCATGAATTACCAGGTCAATTCATTTTTTATTCTTAATCAATACACCAGAATCATTTTTTTCGTCTGGGTAAAATCAGTTCCGACTAACCTGTAGAAATAAACGCCTGAGCCGACAAGCTTGCCGGTGTCATTCCTGCCATCCCACTGGATTTGGTGGTTTCCAGAAGAAAAATTATCGGCAACCCATTCTCGAACCAGGCGGCCGGCAAGGTCATAAATAGCTAAAACAATATCCGATTGAACCGGGACGGAAAAAAGAATCACTGTCTCGCCGTTGAATGGGTTGGGATAATTCTGGCTGAGTTCGAAGGCAGCTGGACCATCAAAAAGCGTTGAAACAGATGTTGGCGTACCAACCTTGAAATCGGCAAATACAGGGAGGTGATCTGAAGCTTGATGCAATGCATTTGCTACGTTGGCGGAAACAGCACTATTGCTTCCGGCGCTAATGGCCTGGTCAAAATGATTTCCATCATTACCAAACGCTCTGTAGGTAGCTGGTAATATATCCATTCCACCACCGCTCAGTACACTATTGGAAACCAACATGATATCGAATCGATCATCCAAACCACCTCCTGCCCCATCCCCAAAAGCGGTTATACGGGTTGACTGAGAATGTATACTTCTAAATGAACTGTTAATGTGCCAATTGCCGAATTGATTAATGGGATCATACAACCTGCCATTATTATCGGCCTGTGATCCGGTTGCGGTTAACAGGTTGTAGGCGGGTTCGGAGGCAGTATAAATATTAAAATCTCCTGCCACAATAAAATTCGAAGTAGATAAGAGTAAATTTAATTTTGTCCTGAGAATAGTCGCTTCAGCGAGCCGTTTGTTTTCGTTTTCAGCGCCCTGGCTGGCTTTTAAGTGTAATGAATAAATACTAAACTGAACCTCATTTGACGATAACACATATTCAGTTATTGCGCGCAAAGCAGTCGTTATGTTTTGGCTCCCTAGTAACAAAATCTTTGCACTTTTATAGAACAGACCGTTATCCGTATCAAAGCCATTTAGAAAAGGGGCGGCCTGGTAAGCATTGCTATTATGGTTCATTACATCGTTTAGAAAAGTCGTAACACCAATCGCCTCTGTCAATTCCTGCACAACCAGAATATCCGGATCGATGGCATCGATTACAGTTATGAAATGAGGGATGCGAGAATTACTGGTTGCATCGGGAAAGTTGAGAAGGTTATAGGTTGCTATACGAAGCGTATCAACCTGGGCCTGGGAATAACCGGCGCAGATAAAAGTAATTAGAATGAGTAACAGTCGTTTCATTTTCCAGCCTGTATTATTTTCGTTTTTTCTAAAATATTGGCGATAGAATTAATCAAATAAAAGCGCTTTAAGCAATTTAAATTTGGGGATTATTTGGGCAGCAGCCATTTTGAAATGTCTCATCGTTTTGGTCTCTCCAAAAGATGGGAATACTCTTTCTTAATTTGCTGCAAAAGTGTTGAGTCTAATTCAGCTTCATAAAGTGTTTTTACTTTAGATAGTTGCTCAATGGTTAGATTTCTTGACACTGTCAAGCTGAGCATAACCGGGGTAGGCGCCCTGAAGCTGAGCACCACTCAGGTTGGCTCTCTGAAGTTGAGCCATTACGAAGTTGGCACTGTCAGCCCGCACCTTACAGAGGTCTCGTTTCTCCACTCATCTATATGGTCTGGACCAGTTAAGGGATCAAAACTGATACCCTGGTGCCTCCAACGACGGTATAATGTTCGAGCCTCTTGAATCGCTGTCAAGGCTTCTTCAATTCGGTCCTTAGAATTCGATTGTGATGTAATCCGATTTGATAAAGAATTCAAACTAAACCAGTGGGCTCGACATGCAATTTGATCTGTCCAGATATGCGGCATCAATCCACCCTCCCAACCCAAATGAGGAAACGTTCCCGTTATACTATCCTTGAATCCTCACAACTTCTTTGTGTAAAAATATGGTGGCGAGTCACTGGTCAATTAAGGGAATTTTTTCCAACCCCCAAAAAGCCTACTGCTCAATATCCGTAGATAATTTAAAGCGAACGATACGGTTATTGCCGGTATCCGCTATATAGAGGGTTTTATCGAAGAATGCTACACCGTTGGGGTTGTTAAATTGTTTTTCGCCGGAGCCGCTTTCACCAAAGGATTGCAACTCTCCACCCGAAGGAGAAAATTTGAACAGGCGGTCCAAATCACTATCGATCACATAAATATTGCCGGTTAAATCGATGGTAACATCTTGTGGCTGGGAAAATTTGCCCGGCACCAGCATATCGAAATTCCCCTGGGCTGGATTAAGACGGGGAATAAATCCAAACTCGCCGGCGGTCATCCATTGCACTTTAAATGAGTTGTCGCCAATCATACAAAAAATAAAATCATCCGAAAAATTGCGCAGTGTTGTAATACCGCTTGGGCTGGATGCAGACAATATTCCAAGTCCGTTTGGAACTAAGTTAACAGCGTCGGCTACACGAACATTAAAATCCTCCGGAAAAAACAGGACCTGGTTGTCTCTTTTCCTCGATCCTGTAGCTGTTACAAAATATCGAAGTACAGACTGCCCCAGCACACTTCTTAGGACTGCAGCAACACCGGTAATTTTTCGATCCGGATTATCCACTTCTTCAAAAACAAGCTCCACTGGAGCATCCTGAATTTGATGACCATATTGCACAAGCTGAATGCGATAAATTTTGTTGCTGTCGGTAACGATAATCAGGTTCAGCTTAGTATCTTGAGTAATTGCCACCGGATTTTCAATCGGTTGAGATTCACCGAGAATATTGCCCGATAAATCCAGCATCACGATACGGTCATTGCCTGTATCTGCAACATAAACCAGTGGTTCGTTGCCAAGCAAGATGTCCTGGGGATGATCAAAGGTATAACCTGCTGCGGCATCCCAAACCGGCCGTAATTGCAGATAAGTAGTATCGCTCACCGATAGGTTAAACGCACCGATCTCAGGTTGAGCCGGCAGAGGAAATTTTTCACCGCCGCAGTTTAAAAAAAAGAAAAAAGAAAAAAAGAAAAAAATGTTTGTTATTGTTTTCATATTAAAATTGAAAATTCATAGATAAACGTGTTGCATTCCCTAATCGCCCAAAACTCGAGTAGGAAATATCGGCTTTGAGATGTACCGGCTTCAAAGGCAAATTTATTCCAGCGCCGAATGTAAAGGATTCTTCTACCACATTAGCTCGATAACCACCACGCAGCGCCAGGGTGTTGTTCCACCAATATTCCAACCCCAAATTCAAGTTTTCGGAATTGTCGTTGGGATGGTTTAATTGAATGGATGAAGTAACCTTATTTACCTCATTATCAACCAATTCCGTAGCAAAACCAATACGAAAAATAGTGGGTGGTGAAAAATCTTGAAATTGATCTACTTCAGAACCATCACGAAAAACAACGGAACCCTTTGGCTCACTGTTAGCACCAAAATTAACTACAGATACAGCAAAACGGGAGCTGCCGAATCCAGTCCAATAGTAAGTGCCAAAATCGATTAATACACTTCGAAGGTGGATATCATCTAAAGTTTCATCAATATATTTTACAGTAAGCCCCGCGCTAAACCGGTCCGTCATTTTTCTGGCAATGGTTACCCCGATTGCAATATCGCCAAAGGATACAAACCTCCCCGTTCCACGGGGTTGATACTCTGTGGTTTCCTCAAAGTCATCCGTGTGCAATGTGTTGACGCTGATGCCGATTGCTGTAACATTGCCAAGCTTTTGAACATAACCGATAAACTCATGCTTAATGTCTACAGGCCAATTCACATGAGAAAAAATGAGCTCATTCTTCCCAATTTGGACGATACCAGCGGGATTCCAATACAATGCTGAGGCATCGTTTGCGACAGCTACGAAGGATTCGCCCATTCCCACGGCTCGACCGCCAACGCCAATTTTTAAAAACTGGAACATGGCAGTGCCGGTTCGTTGACCGCCAAGAATAGGAATAAGCTGAGCTTTGGCGTCAAAGGCGCTTACACTGATGATCAAACATAATAGGATTAATCTAGTTTTTTGAAACATATTATTTTGATCGCGTTTAGATTATTATTGAACACATGTAATACCAAAATGTCAGCACAGAATCTGTTGGTTAAAACCTAACTGAAAATCCAATCCTGACATTTCTTTGAGTTAAATACCTCGCCGGATTAAAAGGAAACGGATTTAAAGGCGCCTGGGTATCTGGAAATAATGGATCGTTCCAACTTGTCGGCGTCGGATCGCCAAATTCATATGCCTGCCCGGTTACAGGATTTATGATCTGAGGATTATCTCTATCCAGCAAATTTATAACTTCCATCATAAATGTGTAATCCAAACCAAAAATCTTAAAATACTTCTCAAAATTTAAGTTGACCCAAAACCAATGAACGGAAAGCTCGCCAAATGGATCGTCACTTTCACCATTTTGGTCCAGATCGCTGGTGTATTCAGGCCTTCCATCCTGTAAAATAGTGCCGGTAGCGAATAGCGGGGTGTAGCGCTTACCGGCCTGGGCGAATAAACGGATGTTTAAATTCCAATTGTCGGGAATTTTAACGCCAAATAATTTTAAATCTTCTCCTTCTCTAACATGAAAATTAGTTACGCCGCTAACCTGCCAGGGTCTATCCCAAATTAAGAAATCTTCAGTAATGGGCTTCTCGTTCAGCGAACCTTGTGAGACTAAAAATGCATCGTCAGGAGATGAACTTTTGCCTGTTGCAATAGAAAACGTACCGCTAATTGACCCGGTTAAATATCTTCCTGCTCGTGTACGATATTCAGCTTCAATTCCTCTTGATCTGGAATAATCCAAATTCAAATAAGTTGTAAATGATCTGCCGGATAAACGTCCAGTCCCACGAAAATTTACAGTTGTGACATAATCAAAAATATCCTTGTAGTAGGCGGTAATTGTAAAAACATCATTCTGGCTAAACTTATGCCTTACTCCAAATTCATAAGCAACAGTGGTCTCAAAATCCAGACTTGGATTACCAAATTTTTGAAAAGTAGATTTCGCACTGTTCTCACCTAGTTTGGCATACACGAATTGAGGCTTTGGCCGCTTGGAGAAATGACCATAAGAGAAAAACAGCATCTGGTTGTCTGAAATAGGGTGTGAAATTCCTAACCTCGGGCTAATTCGTCCACGCCATCGCCGACCAAAAAAATTATGGGTTTCATTTTTAAATACTTCTCTTGTATTTTCACTTATTGTAACAATCTCCGGGTTATCAATGGCATCCTCGACATATTTACCTGGGAACCAGTAATCAAACCGCATTCCAACATTGGCAACTAATCCTTTAAATTTAATCTGGTCTTGAGCATAAAAGCTACCAAAGGCCGGCGAAACTCGATAGATATCATTGTTTAGCCCTAAATCGCCAAACCAGGGCTTAAAGATATCGATCAATTGCATTTCTGAAAAACTTATTTCGATTCCTGTTTTGATCTTGTGTGCATTATTTTTGGAATTGCGTGTATAATTTCCTTTGAAAGTATATTCTTCAACGTAATGATCATGCCAGGTAAATCCATCCCCGGAATCCCAAAAACCATCACCTGGAAAAACATTTACAATCGAGCTGTCGGAACTATAAAAATAGTCAATCGGTTGTGTTACAATATCCTGCGGCTCTTCATATTCAGTCCAGTGTTTGCCGTTGACATCGGTGCGCAAATGAGAGAAAAACCGAGCCAATTTCAGTTCATAGAAAGATTGTGGATTGAGTGTGTGGGTCCAGGTTAATGCAAGTTGTTTGTTTAAATGGGTAAACGTATTATAATTATCTAAATTTTTCTCAAAATCATATGGATAACCCGGTCCGGGTTCGACAAATTCAAGGTTGGTTTGCAGCGATTTTGAGTTTTGGTTGATATTGATGGATTGATTCCCAGAAATTATCAATTTGTGAGTTGGATCCAGTTTCCAGCTGAGTTTGAATAAGCCAATCCAACTGTTAGTTTGCCGGGGTGCATAACGGGTGCCATGATAAATTGATGAAAAAAGCTGCTTAGCTCCTTTCAGGGTATAGCCATCGCTGATCTGCATATACAGGCTGCTAAATAAGGAAATCTTACCGGGGATGTTTAAACCCAGTTGCGGCAAAATAACATTGGAAAAAGGTTCAGGGCCGCTAATAGTGAATTCGGCAATATCGGTATTAAAACTGTTGCTGCTTCGCTCGCTTAGATTGCCAATGATGGGGGTTCCTGAATCAAAGTTGCCAATGTGGTCTACTTTATAAGACAATGCGCCGGTATATTTTGCTCCGCCTTCTTTGGTTTTTACATTGATGATCCCGGACATCGCCTGACCATATTCTGCCTTAAACCCACCAGTAATCACTTCAACTTCCTCGATAGCTTCAATGCTTAATTGCAATCCGAATCCGGTTCCGGACAAGGGGTCCTGAACAGACATGCCATCAATCAGGTATGCATTTTCATAAGATCGTCCGCCTCGGATATGGATTTCATCGTCGCTCCTGACGACTCCGACCTGGTTAGAAACAATATCTTGTACACTTTCCACAACTTCCGCTTGAATTTCAGAGCTTGAAATACTCCTTCGGCTGGCAGTTTCTTCGATGTCAAATAAGGGTCGTTCCCCAATAATAACCACCTCTTCACCAAAGGCAAGAACAGAAACCTCAAGCTCAACATCTACTTTGGTTGTTTGATCTGCTAAAACCCTTACACCAGTATTCTGAGTTTTTTTGTAGCCAATCATAGAAATTTCCATAGTATATTGACCCGGATTCATGCTCCTTATCGTGTAATTACCCTGAAGATCTGTTGCTGCACCATAATAGGTTCCTTTGATCATTACATTTACACCGGGTAGAGGTTCTTTGGTTTCCTCGTCCGTAATTTTCCCTGTTATTTGGCCTTTGGTTTGTGCATAGACATCAAGAATTGAAATCAACGACAGGAAAGTCAGAATGAAAAGAATTTTGGGCAATGTTTTCATCTCGTCACCTAAATTAGAAAATTTCGATAAAGATTTTTTCGATCAACTGATCCACTGTGCCAAAGCCATCGAGTGCGGCCAGGGGCAGGGCGAAAAAAGCAAATGTGGAATTCGCATCGATCAATCCCATGACTGGGGAACCACCCCAGAAACCCGGTTTTTCGGGTAGGACATAAAGTACGTTCGCACTAACTTTTGGAGCGAGTGTAAATATATCCGGAATAAGCGCGGCGGTAAGTTTCAACTCCGGAAGGCCCAATTGCCTGGCAAACTCAGTTGTCATAACCAGTTGATTCCTGATCAATCGATTTATTCTCTCACCCAGGCTGTCAACAGGTGAGAAAGCAAGCGGAGAGCCCAGATTGGTGGTATTCCGTGGGAATACAGTGGTCATGATCAATTTGCCACCGTTGTCTAGAAATTCCGGAATGGCCACTTGTGCCTTTTCCAAATTCGGGCCCGAATCAGCGAACCAATATATTCGATCATACAGAAGAAGTGTTTCTGTGAACGCCCTGGCACCTGGGGGCTTTAATTCTCCGCTATTCCGTTTGATATCCCAAACGTCAAACGTGCCAATCAGTGACTGAAGAATTGCATTATAAAAACTGGCGGTGTTATCTGCGATGTTGTGATCGTCGATGACGAGAAAATTGCTCCTGGGAACCCGCACATACCAAATATCGTCCTCGTCACGCGGCATCCGGATAATGCTGCTGCTGGCCCCGGCAATGTCGATGGCGCGGAGAAAAAAAACATGATCACCTTCTGTCAGACCGTCTTTTGCTGCAAGCGTAACGGAATTTATTTTGGGTTCGAGGTCAATCCAAACCTCGTTCGTGTCATCCAGGATGTATTGAAACTTCGAAATATTTCCATCTCCGTCCGGGTCTGATCCCGACCAGACGAAGGTTGCAACTGTAAATGTTGTATCCGGAACTTCCGTTCCAAGCGGGAATTCAACGGAGGGTATGGAGTTAACAAGCGGGAATTGCTTTTCCGCCGGACTAGGATCTGCGGCACCCTCATCGTCAATGGCCTTTACGCGCAAAGTATAAACAGTGTCCGCACCGGAAAGCTTTAGCGTAAACGTCTCCGTTCTTTCCGTTGTAAATGTCCAAAAAGGTGCCGGCGAATCGTTGTCCCAGGTTTCAACATTTTCTGCGCTTGCTTCAAACGTGTAGATAAAGCCAACCACGATACCATCTGGATCGTCTCCCCACCAGTGAAATGTCTGACGGCTGGTTGTGGCGTTGAGCGCATTGTCTGAAAAAATGGAAATATGAGTCTCGGGGGGCTGGTTAGGTATAGGGTTATCACCAAAATCCTTTGAGCAGCTAAAAAAGAGCGAAGCTAAAATCACAAGAATTAAAATTTTGTAAGTGCTGTAACTAAACATGCTTAGCAAGAAGTTATTTTTACTCCCAGACAATTAAAAAATGAACTTGAACTTGAAGGGGAGGGCATCTGAAGCTGCCCTCCCTCTCCAATAATGTTACTACTTCAGCAGCAGCATCTTCTGAATCTTAGTGAAATCTCCGGATTTGAACCGGTAGAAATAGATGCCACTGGCAACTTTCAGACGCTGGTCATTCAAACCATTCCAGCGAACTTCGTAATTACCGGCCGGCTGATCCTTATCGATCAGCGTCCGGACTTTCTGGCCCATCAGGTTAAAAACCGTCAAACTAACCGCTCCCTTATTCGCAAGCGAATACTGAATGGAAGTTTCCGGATTGAATGGGTTCGGGTAATTTTGCTTCAGCTCATAGGTAAATGGTACGCCAAGCAAATTATCATCCTCAACTCCCGTGGTATTATCCAAGTCATCGTTATTGCGCGGTTGAATTTTGAAATTTCCAAACGTCCAATCCAAAATACCTTGTATGGCGTAGCGTTCTCCAGCGTGAAAAGCGGTATCAGGACTTGTTTGACCTTGAAAGATTGCAGACAAATCATCAATCCTTAGCTCGCCGCTGCCGTCGTTCACCGTAAATTCTCCGAAACCGGGGAATCCATCCGGCCGCTCATTGATGACTTCAGCATTTTCGACTCGCACAAACATACCTTCATAACTTTCGGCGCCTGCAGCACCGGTGTTAATATCGCCGGTGTTCATCATCAGTGGATCAGGAAGAGTATTCCCGCTTGACAAGACATTCGCGCTGGTTACATTGTTGATTTGGGTTTGACCGAAGCATTCTCCCACGGTTCCGGTTACCTCAACCTCATCGCCGAGGTTTACATTGTTCACATTGTCAAGGACCAGAACTCCGCTCCAGGGATCCGTGCCATCTTGAATCCAGTAGAACGAGAAATCCGCTGAGTCGGTTGTTGCGATGCCGGTAACTGTAATCGGCAATCCTACTGCACCTGAATTGCCATTTGCAAACGGTGTGAATTGAACATCACGGATCGTGGGTCCTGCATCTCGAACATAATAGAAAAAGTTTCCGGTTGCGGGAGCCCTTGTGCTATCAGCGGTGTCGTCTGCCGCTGTCAGAAAATATTCAACTAGAGCGCCGTCAGCCTGGGCGGGAATATCTGCAGAATAAAGGCTGTCAGCAAAGTTGATGACTGCTTGTTGACTTGAGCCACCGCCGGTTGCCATGTCTACCTTTTGAAAAGCACCTCCATCCACGCGATAGTCAACCGTAGCCGTTGCAACTGCGCCTTGAGCGTCTTGAATGACCGCGGAGACCGTTACTGCTTCGGCAGCCGTCGGAATTGTTGGGGTTCGGCTGGCATTGGATATCTCGGGCGGCGAAGAGGCAATCTCGATATCGGCAAGGGTTCGCGGATTAATGGTAATCAGTCCGCTGGAGGTTCCACCGCGCACAAAACCGGTCACATTGATTTTTGTCCCGGCCGGAAGATCAGGCCAGACATTGCCGTTATTGGTTACTGCATTACTTACGGCGCTAAAATAGTCATCCAGAATGATGGTACCGGACGCATCCGTAGCGGTCATGGTGTTGCCGGGCAGGCCGTTTGCAAGTATTGTGAGGTCTTCAAAGCGGGCCAGCACACCTTCCCAACGTTCTGACAGTTGGACATCTGCGGAGGTTCCAGCGGCGTTCAGGCCGAGATCTCCGGGTGTCAACACGATTAAATCAGGAAGCCCCGGATTTGCCGGGTCTGAGGCCGGGCCCACAAACTCGATGGGGGTAACCGGGTCCGTTATCAGTACGAATTGTGTGATACTGGGTGTATTAGGGGTGGGCTGGAATTCGGAGACAATTCCTGTTATTTTAATTGTGTCGCCCGGTACTGTAGCGGTAAGAAGTGTGCCCGCTACACCCGCTGTCGAAGTATCATTTTGAATGACAAAAAATCCGCTCCATGGACCGCCGCTTTCTTCCATGATAAAACCGCCCCATCGGGATCCCAGGAAGATCTCGCGCATATCCTGCATCACGATTCCTGTTACCGATAAAGTATCTCCGAGTTGGGGTGAATCGTCGTTCGCATCGGGACCGATATCGTCTGCCCGGATAAAGTTAAGGCTCTGAATACTTGGGCTTTCACTTAATGCCGCAGCATTAGGTGTTGCGGGGGCGTTAATACTCCAGATACCACCCTTCCAGGAAGTGTTTTCGCTGGTTTCGTCATGTCCGGTGATACCATTGCCACCTGTCCAATTCTCTAAATCTTCTACAGGTAAAACTCGTTGGGCAGATTTATCGGAATCGTGGGCATTGCCATCGCCATCATTATCTGCGTTCACAGTTGTTTGATCAGCAATCGCTGTATCGGCAGCGTAAGTTGATGTCTCTTCACCTGCATCAGGTCCGTCAATACTTACACCGGTTTTGTCAACTGCTTCAGCTTTATCTTGCCAAACGACATAATCGACATCCTTTACCAGGTCACTGACTCCGTCCCAATAGTAAAGGATTAGCACTTCGCCGGTACTTAACGCACCAAATTGAACATTGCCCGCATGGTTATCGTCGATACTCCCGGCAGTCGCTTCCAACATGTCAGGAACATCGCTTGCAAAATTAGAACCATCCTCATACAATTCGTAGGTTGGTAAAACGTTGTATTGATCAAAGAATAGTGAATCTCCAAGAATGGCAATGGTTTGGTATTCTCCGGGTCCAATCTTAGCGCCAGCTGGGAACCTTGCATTAAAATCACCAAACCCACCACCACCGCCATCGCCGGTAACGATATTATAATAGTATGTCCCACCACCAGCAAAAGTAGCGTCAGTAATGTAGTAATTGCTCAGATCAACTGAATCTGGTGTTGGATTATAAATCTCAACGAATTCTCCTGGAGTGGGTGTAACTGCAAACTCCGTAATTAACAAATGTCCTTGTCCAAACGACAATGAAGCGCCCAGAAAAACAACAGCGCTTATACTAACTAATCCAATAAATTTCTTCATTCTTCTACCTCCCAAACGTTAAGTAATTTAATTAATACCAACAAAAATACTGTTTCCTCCTTTCCTCTCTATTTAATAACCATAAATTTACCTCTTTGAATATCACCATTTTGTAAGTCCTCTACGGTGAAAAAATACAATCCCGAAGCGATGGCCTGGTCGCTGGCGGTAACCAGATCCCAGGCATGTTCTCCGCCGGCAAATACACGATTGCTACCAGAAAAGCGCTCGAACCACTGAATGCCTTCACCGGCATAAGATTCGCCGTTATGTTCGAAAGAATCAATCAAATCACCGGCGAGAGTGTATATTCTAACCTCACTGCTTGCCGGTAGATTATAGAAATAGATTTTTCTCTCGCGCTCAAGAAAACCATCCCATGCGGCGCCCACCCGGTACGGATTCGGGTACACACCCACTTTGATCTTTTTACCCGGCTGCTGCGCTATTTGCTTTTCCATGCTTTCAGTGCCTGGAAATACACGAGTCACATTGGCTAATCTACTGCTTTCCAGGCTACCAAGGTTTATTACAGGATCGCCGCGATCAAATGCTGAAATCGAATAAGCATACTGCCATCCATTGAGTAAATTTGTATTCACAAATTTGTAGTGATAAAATATTGTTTCGTTCTGCTGCGTTACCGGATTTTCAAACACCTCACCGAATGTTATCGGTTCATCTAGTAGTACAAAATCAAATCCCGTATCATAACCGATACTGTTTACTATGTCAAATTCTGCGATCTCATTTAAAGAAGTCAACAAATCTCGTCCCGGAAGATCCTCTGCCAATTTCGATCTGTAGATTCGATATCCTTCAAAATCTTTTTCACCACTGATAAAATCGATCGATTCTTCTGCGGAACGGTCCCAATATATAGTCACCGATTGGTCTGACGGCACAACCTTCATCCTGGGGGTGGTTGGCGGAGTAGGAAGTACATAGCGATCAATGACTCCATCACGATCGATGTCCTCGCCCGGGTCCAGAACATTGTTGCCATTTCGGTCCTCGCCGTCATAAGCTGTTTGCGCCCAAAAGGCATTGGTAAGAAAATTTGTTTTGCTATTATCTGTGTCATCCGTCGTAGGATCATCGCCAAATTTGCTGCCGCAAATCATGGCAAACACCACGTTGATTGCGGAATCGGCATCGAGACTTTGAAAGGGCCCTGTACTGATGAGGGTCATGTAGTTTCCGGGGATTCCTCTTATGACAGAGTCGATCAATAGAGGTGCAAGCGGAACTCGCTGTTTTCGGTAGCTTTCAATGTCTGTAACAGGGGAAAATAGCACAGGATCGCTGGTGTTACGAAACAACCAGGCGTTGTACAAGGCTCTAACAATATATGACTGGTCATTAGCTTGCGGGGTTGCGCCCAAAAGTTTAAATCCAACATACATGCCTGAGTCCGTGAATCCTGGGTCACCATCATAATCGTATGCATAGGCCATCCGCAACGAGTCTATATAGCCATTCCCAACATGTTGATAAAAAGGAGCTCCAACACGCGGCGGTGTGATATTCGTATTTCGCACCACCAAATCCGCCCAGAGTGAAACATAAACTTCATTCAACCGCTGCCCGCTTACATTCTTGATGGTGTAATTAAGTAGCACAAAGGCATCGGCAAAGGGAAAATTCCAGGCGTAGGCTTCCAAATGAACAGCAATCCCCACAGGGGTATGTTGTGGAATGCGGATTGTAGTTCCTGGGACAACGACGTTGGTGTCACTAAAATCAGCAATGAAGTCTTGGTGGCTTACAGCAAAGGGATCGAAGAACGGATTATCGATAATGCTGGAACGTTCCAGGACGACGTCGTTGGGATCGTCCGAATTTGTGAATTCAAATCCGGCAGCCACATCCCTGAGGGAGGGGATGTCTCGAGCACCGGTGGTAACGAAGATCGTTCCGTCGTCCCGCTTGCCGCCAACCCAAAGACCGCCGACAAAAAGATGTTCTATGGCCGATCCTTTCGGATATTCGCAAGAGGGTTGGTCGGTTGGAGTTTGGGTTGCAAAGCCATCGCCAATAGTACCAAAATTAGTTATAGTCAGGCCTATGTTGCCGGTATTGGTAAACCGACTATCGTCGTCCACTGTGATTTTCCTGATCCCTCGATCAGATTGGTTTTCCTGGGAAAATAATAGCGCCGGGCAAAAAAGTAGGAATAGTATTATTATTCTTGCTAGGATTCTCATTCAAATACTAAAAATAACCGATAATAAACACAGTTAGAAACTATAGCTGTAGTGAAATATGAAAATAAACGTTTTAAAATGAAGTCATTTCCAAGCTAATAACTTTTAAAGTTAAAAACTTATGAATTTGATTTTTTTAAGTCAAGTTATTTTCAATATCTTATGAAAAATTACAATTAATTAAATTACAAACGAAGCGATAAAAATGAAATTCATGCATTGAACAAATTTGGATTATTCGCCCAAAAGACTTTACATTTCCAAAATTAATTTTTACTATTTTAATTTTGCGAAACAATAACTCCAAAGGCTTTAATTTTATTTTAAGTGGCTAGTTTGGACAGTGGACAGGAGATACAAAAATTAAAACAGCAACTAAATTTCGCTCAGAAAAATCTCTGGAAAAATATTTAGAGGAAATACGAAATTATAATCCTCTATCAGCAGAAAAAGAAGTGTTGCTTGCCAAACGCATTAAAAATAATGACAAAGAAGCCTTAGACTGCCTGGTACGTTCTAATTTGAGATTCGTCGTCAGCGTTGCCAAAGAGTACCAGAACCAGAGCCTGCCAATTGAAGACCTGATTAATGAAGGTAATTTGGGATTAATCAAAGCCGCTACTCGCTTCGATGAAACCCGGGGTTATAAATTTATCTCATATGCGGTTTGGTGGATTCGTCAATCTATTTTACAAGCTATTGCCGAACAATCTCGTGTTGTACGATTGCCGCTTAACCAGATAGGCGCGATTAAAAAAGTTGGCAATGCCATGCATGCTTTCGGAAAAAAATTCGAGAGGGAGCCAAACCTCGATGAACTGGCTGGACAAATGAACATTTCTTTTAATGAAATAAGTGATGTGATGAAAAACTCAAATCATCACCTTTCATTAGATACCCCACTTCAACAATGGGATGGTAGTACTTTATTAGATATATTACAAAATGATAATTTACCGTCACCGGACATCAATTTGTTAGATGAATCGCTTTTTACCGATATTAACATCGTATTAATGACTTTATCAACTAGGGAAGCGAAAATAATCAAACTCTATTTTGGCATTGCCCAAGATCGTCCGCTAACACTAGAAGAAATCGGTGATATTTTTAAACTCACGCGAGAACGTGTACGCCAGATTAAAGAGAAAGCTCTCAGAAAACTACGCCACAAGAGCAGGTATAGAACTTTGCAAAAGTATTTGGGGTAATTTTATTTTGCTCTCGATTTAATCTTCAATTCAGCTTTGTTCCGAGCACCCTTGTTATGCTGGTCTAATGGAAATACCCTTAAATTGATCCTCCTGCTGCGTTGTCAAGTTCATATCAAGTTTAATTGTATTCAAAAACATATGTCCGCCATTCAAAGACGGTCGATGTATTCAGTTCATCCATTTTCGAACTTGTCTACGATTTACCAAAAAATGCTTTTAGCCCTACAATTAATACATTATCTTATCCAAACTCCAAACCCTGCAAATGTTTGAAACTCAATATAATGCTTGCAAACGGATCATCGGGATTGTCATGCTCGACAAAATAGTGCTTTAGTCCCGCTTGCTTGGATTTAGTGAAAATCTCACCAAAATCAATATTGCCTTTGCCGACATCAACCATTTTCTGATCTTTATCCAAATCTTTGACATGGCATAATTGAAATCGCCCGGGATAACGCTTAAAATAATCCAGGGGATTCTGGCCGCCTTTGATAATCCAGAATAAATCCATCTCCATGACTACTAACTCCGGATCGGTTTCTTTTACAAAAACATCATAAGGGATGACGCCGTCAACATCTTTAAATTCATGATTATGATTATGATAGCCGAACTGAATTCCAGCAGATTTGCATTTTTCTCCCGCTTGATTCAAAATCTCTGCAAATCCCTTCAAGGAATCTTTCGTGGTATACTTTTGCCTGTCAAACCACGAGGGAATAATTACATAGCGGAGGCCAATGGCTTTAGCAGCTTCGACTGTTTTCTCAAACTGATCATTGATATCCTTGAATGAAATATGTGCGGCAACCGCATCCAAATCGAGTTGTTTTAGGAGTTTAGCAATTCCCCCCGGTTTTCGTCCAAAGTAACCGGCAAATTCAACTTCTTTGTAACCGATCTCTGCTACTTTAGCCAGCGATCCCTCAAAATCTTTTTTCATTTCAGTTCGAATGGTATAGAGCTGAAGTCCTACACGATCCAATTTCTTCTTAGAGGATACGAATACGTTGTGATTTATTGATGATACGTTTAGCGCACAAAAAGCCCCTGCAGTTGATTTAATAAACTCTCGTCGATTGACCATAATAATCTCCTTACTAAACTGATAAACCCATGATTCAATTTTGGCTAGTCCAATCACAAGTTCACTTCACTTTTAAAAGTGCTTGTTCAACAGCCGAAAATCAAGCGATTTTTCCGCATCAAACCTGGAAGATAAATTTCAAATTAATAACCAATATTTTCTTTTTGTAATCCAACAAAATCTAATGGACATTATTTGGAAATTTTTATAAGTTGAAACTTGTTTGGAATTTACAAGTAACATTTTCGGATTTAAAGAGCTCATTTTTTACAAAACACCAAACCCTATAAACACTTACAAAAAAGTGAGAATGATTATGAAAAGATTAGTCTTCGCTTTACTTTTGTTTTGCCTTAACAGCCAAACATTCGCTTTCCAGCAAGCCTTGAAAGATATTTCCTCAAGTGACCCTATAAGTATTAAATGTGGTTACCAGGAAGTTCTCAAAATTATGGCTAATTTGAACCAACAAGAACAGCTGCCACAAGATCCACTCAAAAAACAAACTAAAGTTACTTTGGAAGTCGGAGATATTCTGAGTTTCTTTTCATATGACTTTAAAAAGCAAGAAGCCCATTCACTCGAAGCGGAATTACGGCACAAGACCGACAAAACCTACATTTTCGTTGAAAAACCTCAATGGGATAGCCAACGTGTAACACAAAATGATGTGGATACATTCCATAATGCTTTTGAAGTTGCAACGCCCAGTTCCTCCCAGCTCCCCGGACATTTTCCAAGCGCTTCCGTTGATCCCGGTAAAGGCATTCGGGAAATAAACGAAGAGTATTTTGGTCCACCACCAAATAAATCCGGGGACGGTTACGTCTACATACTTATTTTGGATATTCGAGATAATTTTGATCCTGAAAACGGAAATAATTTATTTATTGCCGGATTTTTCAGTCCCAGGGATCAATCCGATTTAGCCAATAGTAATCAAAAAGACATGATTTATGTCGATTCTAACCCCGGAAGGCCTACTAATGAATTTTCCTTGCTCGTCGTTGCACATGAATTTCAACATTTAATTCACAACCATTTTGATACCAATGAAGAAAGGTGGATTAATGAAGGCGCTTCGGAATATGCTCAACAGTTATGTGGTTATGGCGTTTCAATACCGGTTAACTATTTTAGTAATCCGAATAAATCTATGACAAGTTGGGGTGATCAGCTTGAAGATTACCAAAGAGTAGGCTTGTGGAATGTTTACCTGGGAGAGAAATTTGGCAATCCTCTAATCAAAGCGATCGTTCAAGATCCGGATAACGGTGTAACAAGTATACGGAATGCATTGGATCAGGTGGGTATTTCCCTTTCAATCGAACAGATCTTCACTAATTTTACCATTGCTAATTATGCCAATGATCCCACTATTGGCGACAATGGATATTATGGTTATAACGTATTTCGCTTACCCATTTTACCTAACTTTATTACCACTCATCCGATTTATCCTGTTGATGCTCCAAGGAGATCATTACAACAGTATTCAGCGGCCTACTATCGTTTTACCGGAACAGATACAACGGCTGTGTTGCAATTTATTGGTGAACCGAATAGAGAGATTGCAGCAAGCATTTTGGAAAGGGGAAATCAGAATTCAGTTACTCCAATCAATTTAAATAATTCAAACCAGGGTCAAGCGAGTTTAGCTAGAATTGGTAATGGCGCCAATGATATGATTTTAATCGCATCGAGTTTGAGTACTTCAAATCCTTATTCTTTTTCCGTAACTACCGAACTGGTTGATCTGACGCCTCCACGAATAACCCTCGGACCGCGAGAATCACTCTCCACCGGATCCTCTGTCACTATTTTTTGGGAAACGGATGAGCTCTCAAGCAGTATTATTCAATTTGGGTTAACAGACCAATATGGGATAGAATTTGTTGATGACGAACCAAGGGTCGTACATCAAATCGGAATTGGCAATTTGCAGCCCAATACGATCTATCACTATCGGGTTGGCTCTGCCGATCAAAGAGGAAATGGCCCAACTTTTAGTGCGGATTTTACCTTTATTACCCCCTCGACCACTTCCACAGCAATTACTACTGTTCAGCAAACACACTCTTATGGAAATGAAGGCCGCAATATCGTAGTCAGTGTAAACGGTGATATCCATATTGTTTACCACGAAATTGTTGGAGATAGAAGATTTGTTTATCATGTAAAATCCAGTGACAATGGAGAAACATTTTCTACAGAAACGCAAATTGACATATCGCTATTTTTTGGCGGAATGCCATCAATAGCAATCGACTCGTCTGACAGAATGCATGTTGCATGGCATGCACAAGAGACTTCTACCTCTAATTTTAAAGTCTATTATAGTAGATCCGACGATAATGGCCTAACTTGGTCGGCTCCCAAACTAATAAGCAAAACATTTACCATTGATGATAATTTATATGCAGCTATAGCGATTGATCCAACCGAAAACCCCCATATTGTATGGAATTCCGTATTACCACAAAACCTTGAACGCAACCTGGGCGATGTGTACCACAATTTTTCCAGTGATGGCGGTGAAACCTGGCCCGATGATAAGATGATTGCATCCTCTGACGATCATGTTGCATTTGTTCCTACCATTGATTTTAGTTCAAATGGGAAAGCCTATGTTTTATATAGCGACGGCATTTTTGATGTTGCAAATCCCGGTAACAGCAACGTGTTCGCTTATGCGGTCACTAGCAATGATTATCAACAATGGACTACACCTGAAGCAATCAGTTCTTCCGGGGTACTTTTCTCAACTATGGTATCTTTTGCTATCGATCCGAAAAATAATGTACATGCTGTGTTCACGGATAATTTCAACGGCACTTTTCATGTAATGTATACAAAATTGAATGTGACCGGGGAAATAAGCGGTTGGACAACGCCAACCTCGGTAGCACAATCCATTGTTCATGACGGTTCAAATAGAGGTTCGGTTACCTATCCAAATATTTCTGTTGATGAAAACTCAGACCTATATCTTTTATACCTGGATGGTCAGGAACCATTTTCCAGCGGATCCAGCCTGGGTAAACCTGTTCAAAATATTATTCAGTATGAAAATAATAAAGCATTGTCAAAAGTTACACAAGGCGTTGCAGATGCATATTTAACCATTTTTAGAAATGGTGTTTGGCTGCCGGCTGGAAATATCTCCAACGATACCCCAAATACTGATTTTGCCGAATTGCCAAACCGCGTAAGTAATGGCGTTCTTGACATACTGTGGATGAGAGAATTTTCTACCACCAGAAACCAAATCACATTTTTGCACCTGAATACAAAACAAGGAGCGTCTTTAGTTCCTCCTAAAATATCTTCGGTTTTTCCGGAAAACGGAGCAACAGATGTTCCTTATTTTCAAAAAATATTGGATATTTCCGCCGTTTATGATCAACGAATTAATCCAGATTCTTTAAATGAAAAAAATGTAATTATTTCTAGTTCATCTGGTGTAATCCCTGGTGAACTTGTTTATGATGAAAGTCAAAGACGTATGACTTTTTCTCCTTCAGTAGACCTTCCGCCAGATGAAGATATTACAGTCACAATCAAGACCAATGTTACAAACACATCGGGACTACCTTTAGATGGAAATGGCAATGGTCAGGTAGACGGATCTCCGGATGATGATTTTAGCTGGAGTTTTCATACACAAGAGTTGGACAACGTCCCGCCGAATTTGACTATCAGCGTTCTACAAAATCCTGTGCTTACACGTTACGTGGATTTATACGTAGTCTCTTCCGAAGATTTACAGGAATCTCCAACTCTTACGTTAAACAACTCACCCGTTTCACTATCCTTACTCAATCAATCCGCTCATATCTATAAGGGCGATACAAAGCTGGAAAATAGCGGAGTGCTGGAATTGGCGGTTACGGCTAGAGATTACGGTAATAATTCCGGTAATGCTACGAAGAGCTTCTCTGCCCAGTTACTTATTGCGAGAGAAGGTGGCAACATATCATCCCCTGGCGGTGAAATGAATCTTTATATTTCTTCCGGCAGTTTGCATGAAGATACTTATCTCACCGTAGTTGAATTGGATGAGCCTTTTGATCCGGAATCCGGTAAGTCGATCTCAAAAAGCAGCCTAGGGCTTGCCACATATCTCATTGGACCACCGTCATTGTCTTTAAAGAAAGAGGGTGATCTCAGTTTTACAATGATCGCTCCGGAAGGCAAAACTTTACAATTAGAGCAAAAAAACGAAACCGGGGACTGGGAAGCAATTCCTTCAACGTATAACAACGATCGATTGACTGCTAAGATTGCAAAACTCGGAAGATTCCGGGTTGTAACGGCAGATCCAATTATTCCGATTCAATTCGCATTGCAGCAAAATTACCCAAATCCATTTACACCCAAAATTTCTTCAACGGTCTTATCATTTGACTTGCCCTTTCAGGAATCCATTGAAATTTCCATCTTTAATCTATTGGGACAAAAAGTAAAAACATTATTTGCCGGGGTTAAAGAAGCAGGCTCCTTTAAAATCTTGTGGGACGGCCTGGATGAAAGAAATATCCCGGTTGCCAGCGGCATTTACATTTATCAATTAAAAGCATCCAAAACTATTTTGAATAAAAAAATGTTGATTTTGCAGTGAGGAAAAAATGAAATTCTTACAGAGCATTAAACCTACATATTTAGTCCTGGGAACGGTCCTGTTTTCTCTTGCTTGCGGTGGCAGCAGCACAGGACCTGAAAAGCCAAGAATTACCGAAGGCCCTTTAGAATCGGTGCAGTTTATTGCTGCTCAAATATCCTGGAAAACCAATGTGAAGAGCTCCTCAACCGTGAGATATGGAACGACATCAGGCCAATACGATTTTGAACAGACAAAAGAGCTTCTCCAAACCATTCATGAAGTTCAGCTTTTTAATCTCACTTCGAATACGGATTATTTTTACATCGTCGAATCTGAAAATGAGCAAGGGATTATCACATCAACTGAACGGCAGTTTATGACGCTCAAATCACTGCAAGACTTTCTTAATGAGGCTTGGTTAGAATACACTAACGGGAATTTCAGCGCCGCCATTACAAAATTTAATGATGCCATAAATGAAAGCCCAAGCGGGCTTGGAATAGAAGACGCCTTTAACGGTTTGGGATGGTCATATGCTTCTAATTCGATAGATTCCCTTGATCAAGCAATCGCAAATTTTGACGGAGCAATTATTAGAAGACCCACTTTTTTAGAGCCTTATGCCGGACGAGGATTTACATATCTCGCTAAAAAAGAATATAGCGATGCTATTGCGGATTTGGATCGTGTTTTGCAGCTGGATGCCAATTTTGAATTTTCACACAACGCCCAAATCAATGTTGATGATGTTCGGTTGGGTCTTGCTGAAGGATATTTTGTTAAACAAGACCTGGATCTGGCCCAGGCACAAGTGACGCAACTTGCGCCAAATAATGGCCTGGATGCATCCAGTGCCGCAACCTGGGTTGTTGATAGCGTTAGTTATCTAACCTATGCCGAAGCATTGCTGGCTTGGATCGAGAAGCTGAAGCTTTCAAACTAGCAACGGGAATGTTGTTGTTTTTTGCAAGGCCGGATTTCTATTAAGTGCACGTTTTGCCCGAAAGCCATCCAAAATGTCACCACCAGTGTTTACCCGTTAAAAGCATACAGGTACAAGTATATCGGGGCTCTTTTTACTTTATCAAGTACCAAAACAGGCTGTAGTGCAGCCTGAAAAACATAAGGAATGATCATGAAGAGAGTTTTCATGCCAGCGCTAACGAATCCATTGAATCGAATCAGATTGAACTGATCAAATCAATTATGGATTCCCAATTATTTCCCCTTCATTTTCTCCAGCTGCCTTCTTTCCAGTTTGGTAGGTCTGCCCTTGCCCTTTCTTTCCCGCCGTCTTTTTGTATCTAATTTCATGAACAATGCCAACTTTTCGGCAGAATCTTCGGTGATTTTTGGTAAGTGCTCAATGTATAATTCCCGGGCTTCAACAGCAGGAATGGAACGCTCGGCGAGCTTCTCAACATCAAATGTTCTATTCCGACTGGGAAATTGAATGGATATGGTATCCCCTACTTTTATCATCTGTGATGGTTTGGCTGTTTTTCCGTTTACCTTAACATGCCGACCACTGCAAGCTTCCACAGACCGTGACCGGGTCTTGAATAACCTGGCAATTTTCAGCCATTTATCCAATCGTATTTTTTCCGTGACTGGTTTATCTTTGTTCATGTTATGACGAGGACAATTTTCTTTGAAATCAATGTATTCTTTTGCTCTTTTTCATGCAATCAAATTCAGATCTTTTCATTTTAGTGTACCAAAAATAATTTATCCTATTTGAAATTATCAAATCGGTAAACTATATTAAAGCGGACTTACAAAAATTTTTCTATCAAATATTGATGAAACCAATTTTTTTCTCATAAAGTCGCAATTCAATTCTTTAATCTCCATTATTCCTTTTAGAACTATTTCCAAATACATAAACAATATTTAGTCAGGAGGTGTTAATGAAAGTCGGGATTGTTCAATTTGAACCAAAATTTGGCGCGGCAAAACATAACCTCGATAGAATCGAAGCGGAGATACAGCCTCCGGTTGATTTGGTGGTTTTACCCGAGCTTTGCACATCCGGCTATCAATTCGTCAACCACCATGAAATCGAAGAACTTGCTGAAGAGATCCCTTCCGGGCCTTCCATAAAAAGGCTGACTCAAATTGCAAAGGACAAAGATTGCGTGATCGTTGCCGGGCTGCCCGAACGATCCGGCGACGTTTTCTACAATTCTGCAGTAGTGCTCAATCCAAAAGGGGTAATGGCAAAATATCGCAAGTTGCATTTATTCTATGAAGAAAAAGACTTTTTCGCACCCGGCGATATCCCCTTGCAGGTGGTGGACATTGGTCCTGCAAAAATCGGCGTGCTTATCTGTTTCGATTGGATCTTTCCCGAAGCCACCCGAACACTTGCATTACAAGGCGCGGACATCATTTGCCTGCCTGCGAACTTATTAACCCCCTACTGCCAAAATGCTATGGTGACGCGTTCTATCGAGAACCAGGTGTATACCGTTGTAGCCAACCGAACCGGGTTCGAAGCCCGCGGCGGAAAGAAACCCCTGTATTTTACCGGCGGCAGCCAGATCTCCGATTGTAAAGGAAACGTGCTGTATTCAGCCTCAAAAGAGAAGCATGAATTTCATGTCGAAAAAATCCACCCAAAGTTAACCCGGGACAAATGGTTCACTGACCGCAACAATCTGTTTGATGACCGACGCACAGAGTTTTATGTTTTGAAGTGAGAGGCAAGACAAATTTCCACTTTGTATTGTTGCTTATAATGAACAGCCGAAGGGCCACAGTTGTACTAATCCCAGAACGCATATTCACAAAATTCCTCTGCATATTTAGCCACAATTCCGGAGACTAGAATGAGAAAGCATGTGCTATTTTTACGTTCATATATCGGGACTTATTCCCAACATATAACCTTTACATCACCTGCCTGGGGGACGATGTTCTTGGAAAAAGAGATAAACTATGAATCTGTTGATAATGTTGGAAAAAGTGCTAACTAATCCCCAGCTCAGGTGAATGTGTTTGTTGGACATGCTCCGCTTGATCGATTTTGAAGAGGATTCTATTTCCACTCCCTTAAGATTTTGTGAACCTTCTCCTCTACTTGGCCTCTGGCTTCTCTCCTCTCATAACCTTTTGACAGAAATTCGTCATATTTCGTTTCGGTATGACGGATGTGTGCAACAACAGCTAGTAGTATGGCTTCTTCATCTAGTTTTTTAGCTGATTCAGTACGACCAATACGACCACTGTATTTAAAGCAAGCATGCTCAGCAATAATGTTTTCCCTACCAAGAGGAGAACCAGGAAAAAGTTTACGTACTTTCTCTGCAAAAACCTGTACATACTGCTCATCGATTTCTGCTCTTTTCTGTGCAGCACGTTCTTTTCTACGATCCCTCACTTCACTATCTGCTAAACATTCCTCTTCAGCTTGATCCAATGCTTGTTCTTCAACTAACAAGCCTTGCCTTTCATACCGTTTTCGTGCACGACTCCACTTTAAGACGATAGCAACTAACGTGGAGTATTTTCGTGCTCGCCTAGTGAGTGCTGTATCTCCTGAAGGAAGGAAAATTAGGTGATCCAGATCAGCACATACTAGACACAATGCCCCCTTTTCTTCTTGCAACGTAATCCATGATTTGCGTCCAAATTTTTCACCACAATCATCACATGTGAAATCCCGATTTGAAATAAAAACTTTTAAATCATTACTTTGTTTCATTTGTCAATATTGGTATCCTCTACCTACCCAGTAATGCCAGTCTTCAATTGCTTCCTGCGTCTCATCATCAACGTCAATCGCTTTTAATTGTGCTAAAGGTACTGCGAATGATCTCCCTTGCCAATTAATCTCAACAAAGATTTCCTTCATACTTTCATCTTCTGGAGCCATCCCTTGAACTTCAACGTCTTCTCCCTCTTGTCAAGGTGAAATTCTACGTTTTGCAATACATTTCGCATTAAAAGGACAATGAAGCTTGTCATCCATGTAGTAATACCAACCCATTGCTCGTTCTTCTTCTCCATATGCGTTAACAACGGCCTCATCATGAATCCGATATTCTTTATCTGCATCCTCTGGAATTCTGCCCATACTATGCACCGTATCCTTTATGTGTCCAACATAATAATATGTGACACATAATTTAGATATTACGCAACGGGCTGTGTTCTATAATACCAACATTAGTTTGATGTATAACCAGTTGGTTTTTAAAAAGTAATCTATACATTTAGTTGTTTCCTCATTGTGTATTATGCCACAATATTGCATGTTGCGTAATACCGTCTCATAACTACATCGTGTTATTCGTAGGGCTCCTAACCCCTAAACGCCCTATATTGATAACATGTGTATAAATCATCGTAGTTCAACCATCATTGTGATAATTTGAGGTTGTTGTAGTTCAAGGTTTCCATGGATTCCCAAATGGATTATTGTATTGAGGAATTAACCGAAGATAACCACAAAGTTCTTTTTTGTCAAGTTAAAAAAATGGTTAGCACTTGGGTATGAAGTGCCTCGGGGAATCAATAAAAATTAGTGCTAATTTTACTTCAGTACTTAAAAACAGAAATGATAATACCCTACCGTTATTCTTTGCTTTGGATTATCTACAGTAGAAAAACACACACAATTTTAGAATCAAACTTTATGCAGAAAAGGCTCAAAGATTAACCCAATCCTCACTAATACTCAATCACATCCCCCGGCTCCATTACCTGCCCATCAAATCCTTTTGCCTGGACTTTTTCGACGAATTCAGATGGATTGACTTTTATGACATCGAATGTGTTGTAATGGATGGGAATTACTTTTCCTGGTTTGATGTATTCCGTTGCCGTAACCGCATCATCGATGCCCATAGTAAAATTATCGCCTATCGGCAGAGCAGCTAAGTCTATGGTATTCATTTCCCCGATCAATTTCATATCATAAAACAAAGCCGTATCACCCGCATGATATAAGGTCTTACCATCCATGGTGATTAATCCACCACTGGGATTGCCACAATAAACGATGGTGCCGTTTTCTTCTATAAATGCCGAGCCATGATGAGCAATGGTTAATTTCAGGCGGCCAAACGGAAACTCGTGGGCGCCGCCGATATGCATGGGATGAATCTGGGACCCTTTAGATTCACAATATGTTGCTAATTCGAAGGGTGCAATAATGGTTGCATTGTTGGCTTTTGCTATGGTCAACACATCGCCAAAATGATCGTTATGACCATGGGTCAGGTAGATCCATTCTACTTCAATTTCATCGGCTTGCTTAGCGGCCAACGGATTGCCGGTTAAAAATGGATCGATCGCCATTTTCGTGCCTCCGCCCTCCAATAAAAAAGCTGAATGTCCTAAATAAGTTAATGTTGGCATGAAGACCTCCTTTACATCAAAATGAATTATGAGTAAACTGCAAAGAGAAGTATTATCGCGCTACTATCTTCTGATCCCGTCAGCGCCCCTTCGACTTCCGCTCAGGGCACTGTTTATGCACTTTTTGCAGTTCAATCAGCTATTGTTTAAAATCATATTTTGCCGCCATAGGCATTCTCCTGCCGGGACCAAAAGCCTTGGATGTGAGCTTTAATCCCGGCGCTGCCTGGCGGCGTTTATATTCATTGGCATTAACCGTCTTGATAACAAACATTGTGGTGTCTTTATCATAGCCGGCGGCAACAATCTCTGCCGTGGATTTTTTTTGCTCAAGGTACATTTCCAGTATTCCGTCTAAAATTTCATAGGGTGGCAGTGAATCCTGGTCCTTTTGACCGGGACGCAATTCGGCAGAAGGCGCTTTTGTAAGAATTTCAGCTGGGATGATTTCTTTTTTACCATTGATAAAGCGTGCCAGTTGGTAAACCATGGTTTTGGGCACATCCGAGAGAACCGCAAGTCCCCCACTCATGTCGCCATAGAGTGTGCAATACCCCATGGCCAACTCGCTCTTATTGCCGGTAGAAAGCACGAGGCTGCCAAACTTATTCGATAATGCCATTAAGATATTCCCACGAATTCGGGCCTGGATATTTTCTTCCGTAACATCTTGCTGCTTATTGGCAAAACTGGGTTGTAAATCTTTTATATATTGCTGGTGAATATCGCGGATTGGAATTGTTTTGAAGGAGATGCCGAGATTTGCAGCCAATATCTCCGAATCTTTGATGCTGCCTTCGGAAGAAAAAACCGATGGCATGGTAACACCGGTTACTCTCTCTTTTCCCAATGCAGCAACGGCCAAAACACAAGTTACCGCCGAATCAATGCCACCGGATAAACCCATCAACACATCACTGAATTTGCATTTTTTAACATAATCCCGAACACCCAATACAAGAGCTTTATGGATGGAATCTATTTTGTCCAAAGGTTTGAATTCTTTTGTGGGCATATTTCCGTTTAAATCGATGGTTTTCATCCCAGGTTCAAACGGTTCCAAGGCTATAATCAGATCACCATTTTTATCAATGGCGATGCTGGTGCCGTCATAAATCAACTCATCTTGCGCCCCTGTTTGATTCACCATTATAAATGGAAGATTGAACCGGCGAGCATGACTCTGGGACAACCCAAATCGAATCTCATCCCGGCCAAGGGAGAAAGGCGCGGCCGAAAGGTTAATCAAAAGAGTTGCGCCCTTTTCGGCTAGCCGTTCAACCGGATCAAAAGAATAAAGTGGCCGCTGCCAGAATTGTGATTCATTCCATGCATCTTCACAAATGGAAATCCCCAGGCTTTCTCCTTTAAACTCAATGGGTTTAACATCAGTGGCAGCATCAAAATATCGTGCTTCATCGAAAACATCATAGGTTGGCAACAAACATTTATTCACCCGGGCAATTTCCTTTCCGGCACAAATGAGTAAAGCCGAATTGGTTAATCCTTTACCATAATTCTCTTTTGTCCTTCTCGGCACGCCAACTAAAATTCCCGCATCGGGAAACGAGCTGGAAAATTCAATAATTTCCTGAACGGCGTCATCCAATCGGTCCAAAAAGGATGAATACTCCAGCAAATCTTTTGGGGGATAACCACACAGGTAAAGCTCCGGGAAAACAACCAGATCGGATGCTTGCGAAGAACTTTCGGCAACAACCTCTTTCAGCCGTTCAACATTCCCGGAAATATCTCCGATGATAGGATTTAGTTGAGCAAGGGTAAGTTTCATGTTTATTGATGAATCCTGATCTATCGTACTTATTGATGAATTTCTTGTTCGAAATCGAATAAAAATTAATTCAAGCAAAGATCAGAATCAAGCATTTGTAATTAACTTGAACTATCCATAAACCTTATCACTGTTAATCGAGGAAATGATCTTTTTAATATATTTTTATGCCTATCATGCAGCTTTTTCAAATGTATGGAAATAGATCCCGCCCATGTCTGGTAATTTGAAATTTCGTCTTTGTGATTTATTTGTTATTTGTGTATTGTAATTTGTAATTTGTTTATACCTTATACCTCAAGAGGATAGAGATTAGAGAATCCTGCAGAGTTTTTTCTTTGTGCCTCTGTTTCTTTTCCTAGTCTTTAATCTCTAGCCTCTAACGAGTTAGTTACAGGAGAGCATGAAAAAGACTCTACATGCAGTAACGGGCGCTTTCGGATATTCAGGAAAGTATATTGCTAAGCGACTTCTTGATCGAGGTCACAAAGTCATCACTTTGACCAATTCTGTTAATCGTGCGAATCCGTTCAATGGTCGAGTTAAGCCATACCCGTTCAACTTTGACAAGCCAGAAGTACTTGCAAAATCGCTTCAAGGTGTATCCGTACTTTATAACACATACTGGGTTCGATTCAATCATAAGTTGTTCCAGCATGCTGATGCAGTCAGAAACACCATGGTTTTGTTTGATGCAGCTAAAGCTGCTAATGTTGAACGAATTGTCCATGTTAGCATAACGAACCCGTCTGAAGATTCACCGCTAGAGTACTTCAGCGGAAAAGCGAAACTCGAACGAGCGTTGATAGATTCAGGTGTTTCACACGCTATACTTCGCCCAACAGTCCTGTTTGGAAAAGAGGACATACTTATCAACAACATTGCGTGGGCCTTGCGACGGCTCCCAGTGTTTGGTGTGTTCGGAAGTGGTGAGTCCCGTCTACAACCAATCTATGTGGACGATATGGCTTCCCTTGCCGTCGAGCAAGGGGCTAAGCGAGACAATGTTTTTATAGATGCCATCGGTCCGGAAACCTTCACCTACAGAAAGTTAGTCAAAGTTATTGGTGAGATAATCGGAAAGAAAAGACTTATTATTTCTGTACCTCCATCTGTTGGGTTTATCGCCGGCTGGATTCTCGGCAAGTGCGTTGGTGATGTAATGATAACTCGTGAAGAAATCAAGGGATTGATGGCCGGCCTTCTTGCCGTGGACTCACCTCCTGCAGGAGAAACAAAACTAACTGGCTGGGTTCGTAAACATGCTGATAAACTTGGTAAACACTACACCAGTGAGCTTGCCCGCAGGAAAGATAGAACAAAGGAATACCAGAGCAACTAACTGAGGAGAACGGAGAAAGGAGAAAAGGAGAAAGGGAGATAAAAAATTAAGCCTAGAGTAACAAAGTAACAAAGTGACAAGGTAAAAGGTAAAAGGAAAAGACGAGAACAGAGAAGGGCAGAATGGATAAAGCGGGGTTGTAAACCGACATTCATGTCGGCTCCGCACTAATTTTACACACCCCTGAAAATCTCTGAATTGTCATAAACCCAATAAAATCAAGAGATTCTTCTCCCGTCTGGACGGGATATTCTTCCTCTCTCAAAAGAGGGAATTAAGGCATCCAAACATTTAAGTTTTGAGACCCTATGATCATTGAACTTATGATATTGGAATTTATTTGTAGTTTGTTGTTTTATTATCTGGCATCTGGCATCCAGCCCGGCAATACCATACCTAAACCTCACTGATAGACACATTATTCTTTTTGTTCATTAAAAAATTGAGGTTTCGTTTCGATGAACATCGGCATTGGACCAGCTGGTATTCCGGCTTCTTCCTTTGCAGATTCAACCATAGAGCGAACATCCGACAGCAGCTTTTTCGCATCAAAAACGATGCCATTTTTAATGGTCCATTTCACGCCACCTACTTTCTCAACTTCGCCGGTCTCATCGTTTAAACGAATAGCTCCGGTACCATAAAGTACCTTCAAATTCTGCAGCGGATTTTCCGATACAATGACGAAATCCGCCTTTTTACCGACCTGTATGGTTCCGATTTCATGATCAAGTTTCATCGTTTCAGCGGCTAAAATGGTAGCGGAGCGAATCACCTCCAGGGGATGGAATCCTGCTTCCTGCATCAGCTCCATTTCCTGGATGTAGCCGAAACCGTAGAGATTATAAATGTAGCCGGAATCACTCCCCAACGTGACTTTTCCGCCGCGATTTTTGTACTCGTTGACAAATGTCATCCAGAGCCGGAAATTTTCTTTCCAGGCAATTTCGTCGGATGTTGTCCAATAAAACCAATAGGATCCGTGCGCCGCGCGACTTGGCCGATAGTAATTCCAAAGTGACGGCATCGTATAAATTGCGTGCCATTCGTTCCGACTTTGCCGCATGAGATCGCGGCTTGCCAGGTACGCGATGAAGGTAGGATCGATGGTGAAATTAAATTTCAGAAGAGAATTCATCACAGCATTCCAGTGATCGCTAAATGGTTTGGCAGCCTGTTTCCATAATCGACCGGCTTCGCCAAAACGATGCTGCTCATTTTGATAATTATAATCAAGGGGATAATCCTGAATTACTTTGTCTTCAAAAAGCGCTTCCGGTAATCCGTACCAGTGCTCCATTGAAGTCAGACCCAGGGCGGCGGTGGTCAGAACATTCATCCGCGTAACATTAAGCTGGGCATGGTGCTCGGTTGTTCCGAGTCCCTGCTTGCCGGCTTCATCCAGTGCTGCCCTCATAATTTCCGGTGGCGCGCCAAAAAACTTAATGCCGTTTGCTCCCCTTTTTTTAACCCATTGTACCCACTCCCGGGCGTCCTCGGATGTTAAAATCGACCGCCCGAAATCCTGCCCAAAAACCGGGTAGGCAACGATCCGCGGCGCCGTAACTTTGTTGTTATTGCTGCGCTTTTGTAAATCGATGATCCAATCCACGCCTTTTGCACCTACAACGCGTGAAGTGGTTATGCCATGGGCGAGCCACAATTTCAGGACATACTCAAGGGGAACACCCTGGCCCGATTCGCTGGTATGCGGATGACCATGCATATCAATAAATCCGGGCAGGACATACATGCCATGAGCATCAATTTCCCGATCTCCGGCATCCGGTCTGCGTTTCTCATCTATTGGAAGTCCGGGATAGCCAACCACCCGGATCTGCACAATCTTATCATTCTCGACAACAATATCGACAGGGCCAATGGCAGGTGCGCCTGAGCCTTCGATCATGGTTGCCCCACGAATGACGAGTCTATCATACGGGCCTTGTCCATCACTTGCAGGCAATTCGTCCAACGAAGATTGGGCGAAAAGAAGGTTTGAGAATGTTAAAGAAAGAGCGAAAAAAAAGAGTTTAACTTTCATTTGGAGATTCCTGATTTTAGTGAGATTGAATCGTTGCTGCAGTCAATTTAACATTTTAGCCACAACTCACAAGGAAATTCTAATGGTACAAAAAAGACCAGGGAGAAGCTTCTGATTGGGATCGGGGGTAAATTTATTCTTAATTGTCATGTCATAAAAACAGTTGCATTTTACATTATATCAATTAACATACATGTAAAATTACGCCAGACGTTAAAAATTTACTGATAATTTTTTCTCGATCCATTTTTTACCTGATTACAATTTAAAATAATTAACTTGATCTATTCATAAACCTTATCACTGTCATCCAGTAGGGATCTATTTTACAACTAATTTATACTTACGATTTTACTATTTCCTTTTTATGGAAATAGATTCATCCTGAATGACAATTA
>JADFJB010000031.1 GCA_022566355.1 candidate division KSB1 bacterium | reverse complement strand
AACATGCAGGGACAAGCTTGAGCCGGAATCTAATCATTCCAAGCATGTAGATTCCCGCTAAAAGCATGCGGGAATGACAGAATGGGTGCTTTTCGTTCAGACACTAAATAATTGTTTTTGGCAAATAGTCTTATCTCCTATAAGCTTTCTCCCCATTGAGAGATCATTTCTTCAAGCTGAGTAATATTCTGTTGAGAAGGTGGCCGATCGCTCTTTTTACCTACAGAAATGGCTCTTTCCGCTATCTGAATTGCCTCTTTTTTCTCTCCTTTTTTAGCCAATATTTCGGCTTTCGTACGCAGGTTACGAAAATTTTCATTGGTTGCAATTGACTTATTTATCCACATTTCAGATTCTTCCGGTAATATGTCATTTAGCATACAATATGTGGCGCAACGGAGAGCTGTAGCCCAATCGTTTGATTCCAGGTTTGCCATGGCAGCTCGCATATTCCAAATAGCCTTTTTATGTGTGTCCACTGAAATGTTGAATGGAACTACTATTTTATCCCAACTAAATTTTACTTCAGTAGTACTTTCTGTAACATTGTTGAAGCTGAAACTTAGACGCTCTTTACCTTCATCAACAAAGTGCGGAATCACAGTTACCCTAAGCGCATCTTCGTTTTCGTTATAATTGAATGCCCCCCATTGATTGGCCTCTTTATTAAAAATGATTGTCCATTCTTTTTCGCCAGGGATAGTAAATAGAGCATAGGTTCCTGCAGATAGTTTATGACCATTAATAGCAACTTCATCTTGAAATGAAATCGTTGTTGCCTCGTTTGCACCTGTTCTCCATACCTTGCCATATGGTTCTAATCCTCCCCAAATGACTCTATTTCTCACAGCCGGGCTGGAATATGTTATTTTGACTTCCGTTAATCCTATTGTCTGTATTACGCTGGCCTTGGGGCTTAATCTGGGAAGTTCTTGTGCAAATACGTTGTTAAAAACATGGGTTACACAAACGATGAATAAAGGTATGATTAGTAATTTCCGAACCATAGACCCTCCATTAATTTATATGATTAAAGTCACTAATTTTTGATAATAGTAGATAAATATAAGTTAAAGCTCCAAAAATACAAGATTTTTTGTATGATAACTTTAATGATAAATTGGATTCCGGAATTAAATAGTAGTTGCGATTAATCACAGAGAAAATTATTTTACTCAGAAAAAAGAGGGCAATTAATATGAGCGAAAAACTGAATCATTATATTGAGCAATCCGTTGCATTTTTTAACCGATACAAAAAATATGCACCACTCATCCTTTTTTTTGGTGGTTTCGCCTGGGATAGTGTGACACTCACGCGAATAGATCGTGTCTTTGACAATGTGATCTTATTTCTCTATTTTCTTCTAGCCGGAATTTTTATCTTATTATCTTCTCTGCATGATAAGAACCGAATAAAAAAAACCATTCTTTTAAAATATAGCAACTATTATTCTCATGCACTGCAATTTACTCTTGGTGCTTTGTTCAGTGCCTACGTTGTTTTTTATTTCAAAAGCGCAGCACTGACTAAAAATTGGCTATTCTTTGGAATATTGGTTCTGCTATTAGTGGCAAACGAATTCCTGGAAAATCGCTTGACCAACCTCTATCTGGTCTTTTCACTCTACTTTTTAGCCGCTTTTTCATTCTTGATTTTTTTCATCCCTGTGGTAACAAAAAAAATGACAGTGTTTACATTTTTAGCAGGGGGAGTCCTTAGTTTTTTGTATATTGTTGGATTTATTTACCTTCTATATCGTAAGGCATTCGTTATCACCAAGCGAGATGCAAAACTAATTTGTTTGCCAGTGGGGACGTTATTTTTATTGCTTAACCTGTTTTATTATCTCAATTGGATTCCCCCGGTTCCGTTATCGTTAAAATCGGGAGCAATATATCGTCATGTAAAAAAAATCGATAATCAATATGAAATTAGTTATGAAAAACCAAAATGGTTCAAATTTTGGAAAAAATCTGATAACCCCTTCCATTATGCAGAAGGTGATACTGTCTTTTGTTTTACGTCAATATTTGCACCAACACAATTAAAAAAGAATATGATTCACCACTGGCAAAAATATTTCCCGAATAGGGAGGAATGGGTTACAACGGATAGAATTAGCTATGTAATCACTGGGGGTAGAGAGGGTGGTTTTCGTGGTTTAACTTACAAAGTAAATGTTTCCCCGGGAAAATGGAGGATTGATGTCGAAACAGAACAACAGCAAATGTTGGGGCGAATCGGCTTTGAGATAGAACCTGTTAAAGAAAAAATATCAGATTTAAAAGTCATTATGAAATGATTTACTTTATGCAAATAGTATTGGTTCCCAACAAACTTTGATAGGATTGATTGGGGAATAAATAATATCTAAAAAACTCTAAATTTTAAAGGCAATAAAAGATTTTTCAAGTTATATTGAACCACCGAAAACATTTGAGTGTATAATTGACTAAAAACTAAAATATAAGAGGTTATTCTAGTATAAAAAATTGTTACTTGTTGTTTGAGTCGCGTATAACGCAATCAAAATCATGAAAAAATTTACCCTTCTTTTAATTATTTTATCACTGAGTACATACTCGATCGCTCAAGTTACAGTTGAGATAGCTAGCCAACCAAAGCAACTAACTCCCGAAGACGAATATTTTATGAGACCGACTTGGTCATCCAATGGCCAATTTCTCGCTTTCACCACCCAAAACTATCATGGTATTTGGGTTATGGCATTGGCCACCGGGAACGTTACTAAATTAGTAGAAAAAGAAGGTTCCGGGTATAAATTTGCATGGTCGCCGGATGGGTTGTATATAGTCTACAGAGCTCGAAATTCGGAAAATAAAAAAACAAAACATAGTATTGAGCTGGTTCAAATCCATACTAAGGAAGTTGAGATTATCGAAAAACCTTCTAAACGGGTAGGTAATCCTCAATGGGGTCATAATAATTCTTCATTATTTTACACGATAAACCATAAACTAAAACAATATACTACCGGAATTTTTACCGAATCTGCACTAAAAAAACCGCTACCTGGTTCGGATAGGTACCTTGCTTTTTTGGAAAATCAAAAACTTCAACTTGCACCACTAAAAGATACATTGGATCATCGGATTCACCTTCCTTCGGAAAACGTGATCAATCCTTCACTATCGCCGGATAGCCGTAAAATCATGTATGAAGTATACGGTGGTGATTTAACGATTTTTGATTTGTTTACAGGCAAAAGTAATTCTTTTGGTAATGGGTATCGAGCGGTTTGGTCTCCTGATGGAAATTGGATTAGTTATATGGTTACCGAAGATGACGGCCATACTTATTTGTCTTCAGACATTGTTATTGCTAATGTCGATGGGAAAAATGTTATGAAAATAACTAAAACAAATGATTTGTTGGAAATGAATCCCGCATGGTCACCCGACGGTTTATCCTTGGCTTTTGATGAACATAAGACTGGAATTATTTATGAAATTGATCTCAACCTATAAACTTCAATGGAGAGGATAAAGTTAATTGTTATTTCGAAAAATTAGCTTTCTTTTATTAGTTCTTTCTATTTGCATCCCTCAAGGATTAATCCAGTCCCAGGATCTTTCGGGCATTAGTATAGCTATTGATGCTGGTCATGGAATGAATAGCGTCAATGAAGGCCCGAGCGGATTAAAAGAGTATGACATCAATATGCGAGTCGCTCGATTTCTTGAAGATTATTTGTATTCCGTAAACATCGATACCGTTATTATGACCCAGCTGGAAAATAGACCTGAACCAGGGTTGTCAGCTAGGGAAGATCTTGCCAATAGCAATGGAGTGGATTGGTTTCATTCCATTCATCACAATGCTTTTGACGGGCAAACACGGTATACAGTAGATATATTTCAGGAAATTATTGGACAAAATAAAGCTAAATGGACTGAAGCGGTTGAAATGAGCGGTTTGATTTCTGAAGAATTGTTTAAAGCATTACGAACTTCAAATTGGTTTATTCGCAGTGATTATGACATTCGAGGATTCAACTTTGGAGTATTAAATGATTTACTCATGCCTGGAGAGATAAGCGAAGCAACATTTTTTGATCATAATCAAGAGGAAAGAAAACTAAGGAATCCTGATTTTTTAAAACTTGAAGCCCTGGCAATTTTTCAGGCAATTCTTGCTTATTTTGAAGTTGATCCTCTTGAAGTTGCACCTATTACCGGAATCATTCGAGACGCTGATACTCAAAAACCAATGAATAATGTTTCCGTTCAGATTTTAAACTCAAATTATAATTATTCTACAGATAATTACGGGAACGGCATTTATGCATTTCACGATTTGCCAGAGGGGCAATATATCTTTGAAGTGACAGCAACGGGATATCAACCTCGTGTTGATTCAATTGGAATCAAATCCCATGAGTTTAACTTTTTAGATTTTTATTTACTCCCAAATATTTTACCATTAATTGAGAATTCTTCACCCAGTCAAGGTGATTCACTTTTTTCGCCATACGAATGGATCGAGATTCGATTTACCCGGCAGATGGATTCTCAAAGTGTTGCTTCAGCCATTCTAGTTCAGCCGGACTTTCCAATGGAATTACGTTGGTTTGATCAAAATAGCAAGCTGAGGATTATACCCCAAGTTATATTGAGCTTTAATGAAGTTTATACAATCCAAATTGATACAACTGCAATGGATTATGAGGGTAATCCAATCGACGGCCAGGGTGATGGAAGCCAAGTAAGGCCATATGTTTTAAATTTTAAAACTGCTCCAATTGATTTATCAAAACCTCAGATTCTATCAACATCCCCAATCAATCTAGAGGACGAAATTGTTGTCACAGATTTAGTCCATATTGGTTTAAATAAACCACTTGATCAATCGACTTTAACCAAAGAAAATGTAGTTTTGTTGGATCAAAATCAAAATAGAATCGATGCGACATTTCATCAAGCTGCAATAAATGGTAATTACAGTTTATCAATCATTCCTGACAATCCTTTTAATGAAGCAGAACGGTATACGGTAACTTTAAGGAAATCCTTAAGTGATTCAGATGGCGTTGGAATGGATCAACATTACCAATTTCTCTTTAAAACAGATGAAACAATTCGAGATTATGCTTTGATAGATGACTTTAATTTAGGATTGGATCAATGGTTTAATCCCACAAGTAGCGAGAGATCTTTTGGATTTGTTGAAGATCAAACAATAGTTTTCAGCTCAACTAACAAAGCTTTCAGAGATAGTATAGGGGTCATGCAAATTGACTATGAAATAACAGACAATGGCATATTGGATTTTACTTTTCAAGGGCAAAAAACAGTATTGTATCCGGAAGATATTGTTGGAATGTATGTTTTTGGCAATGGTTCTAATGATTTAATTCGATTCTATTTTAACGATCCTTCGGATGGTCTGGAATCAGGAGATTGGCAAGCAATCGATTGGGTTGGATGGAAATTGGTTTCATTCCAAGTTGATAAGGATCAATTATTTGATTATGAAAATGGAAACGGAATTGTAGAAGATTATTTGGAATTTGCCGGATTTCAAATTTCAGGTAATGGCCAGGGAACTTTGTTTATTGAAAATGTCCATCTATTGCATATACCAAGAATTACAGCAGTAGAAGAAAGTGTAGATGATGAAGAGAAAATCATTCCTGAAACACAAATGCTTGTCCAGGGATATCCAAATCCGTTTTCCAGAAGCGCTAATCATTCGGGAATATCAATCAACTATGAAATACCCTCTTACCTTGATAATGCTAAAATAAACCTTTCAATTTACAATACACTCGGCCAACAAATCCTGGAATTGGTTAATGATATTAAAATGCCGGGGTCTTATGAAATATTTTGGAATGTTCTTGATGAAACAGGTCAAATTCTGCCTGCTGGTATTTATTTTTATAGATTGCAAGTAAATGAAATGGCTACAACACAACGTCTTGTGATATTAAATTAACAACTATCCAGCCAAACCGCCCTCCATTTCAAATATAAATTAGCTACCTAATGGATTTACAAATCCGCAAAAAATTCATGTTTTTTGTCATATTGTTATAGACTCTGCAATATTGACACGCTACCGGTTTTGATAAATAGTTAAGTTGTAACACTTGTAACAATTTGATATTAATAGAGTTATGACATGATATTGTTTTAGTCTTTTTTTTGGCACGCCTATTGCACTTCCAAAAAATAAAAAGTGAAATCAAATAAATAAATAAAATAAATAGAAGGAGATAAATCATGACACTAGTAAGATGGCGACCGAGTAGAGATCTACTGAATATAAACAGCGATTTTGACCGCTTAGTCAGTGATTTTTTTGGCAACAGTCTAGGCAGAAGATATAATGGATCGGAAAGAACCATTTATCCAAGCATTGATCTTTCGGAATCCGACAAAGAATTTGTCGTGAAAGCGGAGTTGCCAGGAGTTGACAAGGACAATGTTAAGATTTCTTTGCAGGAAAATATCTTAACTTTGCATGGTGAAAAGAACCAGGAAATAGAAGAGAAGAACGAAAATTATCGTCTCAATGAAAGAGTTTATGGCGTATTTGAGCGTTCGATTCGACTTCCCAATTCTGTTGATGCCAAGAAGATTAAGGCAAAATTTAAGGATGGAATATTAAGCATTAACTTGCCAAAATCGGCAGAAGCAAAGCTTAAAGAGATCCCTATTTCAGTCAATTAATCATAAATGATAAAGGGTGGCGATTTTATCGCCACCCTATTTTTTTTCAATCAATCGAAAAAAATTAGGTATAGTTGCAAATATTTTTAAAGAGATACATCAATGACTAAAGTTGATATTGAGTTTGATAATTCAAATAAAACCGTAGAAAATACACCAAGTAACAATAGTAACCATCAGAATTCTGAAAGATCTGAATATTTAGAGTTACTTCAAAGGACAAAAGCGGAGTTCGATAATTTTAAAAAAAGAACGGAAAAAGAAAAACTAGAATTATCGGAATTCGTTGAAGGAAATTTAATTTCAAAAATTCTCCCGGTATTGGATGATTTTGAAAGAATGTTGCAATCTGAAATTCAAGATATGCCGCAATTAGAGGGTTGTCGCTTAATTTACAAAAATCTTAATTCAATTTTTACTGCACTTGGATTAAATGAGTTTGGAAAAATAGGTGATTCATTCGATCCAAACATGCATGAAGCAATCGCAGTTAAAAAAGGAGAAGATGAGTTCGATAACAAAATAATGTCAATCATAGAAAAAGGCTATATATTTAAAAATAGAATACTTAGGTATGCTAAAGTTGAAGTTGGAGCAGCACAGTAAAGCAAAGGTAACATAACAATGTCTAACAAGGATTATTACAATATTTTAGGAATCAAAGAAAATGCTTCTTCGGATGAAATTAAAAAAGCCTATAGAAAACTAGCAAAAAAATATCATCCGGATTCTCATCCTGGTGATAAAACTGCAGAATCTCACTTTAAAGAAATTGCTGAAGCTTATGATGTTTTGTCAGATGCTAAAAAAAGAAAGCAATATAATCAATATCGTAAATATGGCGGTACTTTCCCCGGGGGTGAATTTAGCAATTCTCAATATGAATGGAACACTTCAAATGGCCGAGGCTTTGATTTTGGGAGTAGTTTCGGTGATATTTTTTCCAATTTATTTGGTCAAAATGGCGGTAGTGCCAGGCGAAGCAAGGAAAGCAAAAGTCAGGATATTTTTGCTGATTTACAAGTTCCTTTTAAAATAACTGCTTATGGCGGTAAACAAACATTTAGCATACAGGCTAACGGAGTAAATAAAACTCTCTCAGTGAATATTAATCCGGGAATAGAGAACAAAGATCAAATTCGCTTAACAGGCCAGGGCTCCAGGGGAATCGGAGGCAAGCCTGGTGATTTGATTTTAACGGTTTATATAACACCGGCAGTTAATTTTAAGAGAGAAGGATTAGATATTATTAACATCGTAGAATTAAATTTAGCTCAAGCATTACTTGGAACAAAACTTAAAGTTCAAACATTAGAAGGCAGAACGGTGCAAGTATCAATTCCTGAAGGAAGCCAGAATGGACAAAGACTTCGTCTTAAAGGACTAGGTATTAAAACTCGGGATCATAAATCCGGAGATTATTTTTTGGAATTTAAAATTAATTTGCCTGCAAAACTTAATAAAGATCAAAAAGAACTAATTGAAGAATTTGCTCGTAAGAGTAATCTTAATTTTTAGAAAGGAAGCTATCATGTTAAAGAAGAGAAAATTTGGATTGGGTCTGTCTTTTATATTCGTAATTGGACTTATAGTTGGAATAATCCTAACCTCTCAATTGAACACCACAACCCCATTAAACGCAACAACTGCAAATCCTGAAATTAAATCAATCCTTGATCAGAATTCTGAACTAACATCTCAACAGGACGATTTTATTTCACAATTAAACGGAATTTTTACGCGAGCAGCAAAAAAAATAAAACCGTCGGTTGTAACTATATTCAGCAAAAAAACCATAAAAACTCGAGGCTATACAAATCCCTATGATCTTTTTGAGGAATTTTTTCGCGGACGACGAAGGCAACAACCCAATGAACAAGAATTTGTCCGAAGAGGAATGGGTTCTGGCGTTATCATTGATGCTGATGGTCTGATCTTAACAAACAACCATGTTGTGCAGGATGCCGATGATATCAGTGTCAAAACAACCGACGGGAAAATTTATGATGCTGAAATCATTGGGACAGATCCAAACACAGATTTAGCAGTGATAAAAATTGATGTCACAGGTTTACCCGCAGCTAGTTTAGGTGATTCTGATCAACTTGAAGTAGGTGAGTGGGTTTTAGCTGTCGGCAATCCTTTTTCTGAAGTATTGCATCAAACAGTTACAAAAGGAATCGTGAGTGCAATAGGGCGTCAAGGTTTAAATTTAGCTGCATATGAAGATTTTATTCAAACAGATGCTCCCATAAATCCAGGAAATAGTGGAGGGGCTTTGGTTAACTTGTATGGTGAATTAATAGGAATAAATACTGCAATAATAGCTCCAAATGGGACTTTTGCGGGCATCGGTTTTGCTATTCCTGTAAACCTGGCTAGAAGAATCATGAAGGATCTTATTGATAAAGGTAGAGTAATTCGAGGATATTTGGGGGTGGAAATTCAACCTGTAAATGCAGATCTTGCTAAGGCATTAAACCTGAAAAATACAAAGGGTGCACTTATTTCGAGTGTTGAAAAAGATAGTCCGGCAGACGACGCAGGGTTTAAAGCATCGGACGTTATTTTAAAACTTAACGGTGTTGAAATTCGTGATGATGACCATCTCAGATTTGTAGTTGCGGACGTTCAACCTGGGAAAAGAGTTCAGACAATCATTAATCGTAATGGGAAAGAAAAGACACTCTCGATTGTTATAGGTGAACGGTTAGAACCGGGACAAGAGTCCACTCCTTCAGTCTCATCAACAATTAAAGGAAAATTGGATATAGAAGTTAGCAATTTAACTTCTGAATTATCTGGACAATACGGTTATACCGAGAACAGTGGCGTGTTGATTACTCATGTTGGGACGAAAATTCAAAGCCAACGAAAAGATTTGCGCGTAGGAGATTTAATCAAAGAAGTAAATCGAAAGAAAGTCGCGATTGTTTCGGAATTTTATGAAATAATCAAAAATCTTGAAAAGGGAGATAGAGTATTATTTCTTGCCCAAAGAGGTGCGAATAATTTTTTTGAAGCATTAGAAATCAATGAAGATTAAGTTACTCTCAGTTAGCTTAAAATTTTAATTAATCCGATAGTATCAAATTATGATCTCCCATAGGAAAGGCAACATTCTTATAATTCCATTCTTCATCGTGCTTGGATTGATGAGCATGGGTAATTATGTCTTTTCTCAGACAAGCAGAACAATGAATTATAATTTCCAGGTAAAACAATTTCCTACCGAAAACCAAGATAGCTCTTTAGTTCGATTTTACATAGCAGTCTCTTTTGGTTCTTTGGTATTTGTTCATGGAGATTCAGGATTTGTCGCGGCATTTAATTTTAATCTATTTATACAAGATAACGAAAAAAACCTTATTTACGAAAACCCATGGCGAGAGAAAGTCCTTGCGCGTAGTTATAGGCAGACCAGCAATGATTCTATAACAATTCAGCTTAAAGACCAGGTAACCCTAAAGTCGGGAAAGTATAAGATTATCGTAGAAGCGATAGATGAAAACGTTGGGCTTTCAAGGTATAGAGAACTCGAACTTATAGTAAGAGATGGTACTGGTGAAGTATTAGCTCTGGGGGAAATCTTAAATGTTTATGAAATGGTCGATAAAGATTTTGCTTTTGATGAGTTACACCCAATCCCGAACAATACAATTCGTAATAAATTTAGCCTGGTCAGTGAAGCATTTGTAGTTGAACAAAATATTCATTGGACTGGGGAAGTTATTTGGATAGAGAATAATGAAGAAATTCGTAGGGATGATTTGAATTTATTTCATGTCGGTAGAAAATTAAAATTGTTTCGTTCTTATTCTATTGAAGATACACCACTGGGTCATTTTTCAGTTTTTTTTCGGTTAAAAGGAAATGACTTTACTTTGAAGACTTTACCAATTGAGCTTGAAATATTTAAATTGGTTGCCTTTATGGACGAAGAAAATTTGGATAAAGCTGTTGAACAACTTCAATATATAGGAAGTGGGGCAATTTATGATTCTTTAACATCAGCCAGAACGATCGAACAAAAACAACACTGGTTCGGTCAATTTTGGAATACTAATTACCCTTCCAATGATTCCCTTCAAAATCCTATTAAAGAAGAGTTTTATCGAAGAATTAGGTATTCTAATAGGGCTTTTGGATCTGGGTTTGAGGGTTGGAAAACAGATCGAGGCCGTACTTATATAGTTTATGGTCCACCGGATGAAATTGATAGAAGGACAAATGAACGTATGTGGCACTATGAAATTTGGGCTTACACTTCGTTAAGGAAACAATTCATTTTTGTCGATGAATATGGTACTGGAAATTACCGTTTGTATCAAGAGTACTAAACTGGACCTTGATATTTTAAAATAAAAATAAAAAATAAATATCTTTTGGTATCGGAGGTTGCAATTTATGCCTACTTATGAATATCGTTGTACTGTTTGTGAAAATAAATTTGAAGTCTTTCAATCGATAAAAGATGATCCGATTGATTTATGTCCGGAGTGCGGAGGAAAGGCAAAGAAACTCTTAAGTGCTGGAATTGGATTAATTTTTAAAGGAAGTGGATTTTACATCACGGACTATAAAAATAATGGCAACAAATCTGACAAAGAAGAAAAAATGAAAAAAGAGAAAAAAAAGGAAACGGCTAGTTCCGGGAAAGAGGATAGTTCTCAGTCCAAATCTGTAGAAAAATCAAAAAATAAATAATAATATTGGTGGATTAAGTAAACTTCCGGTTCTTTCGTCCGGGAATATAATTTCAATCTGTAGAAATAATATCTGTCACATAGTCTAGCTCTTCTGACAATAAGACCTTTAATTCTGTCATAATTTCAAAATACTCCTTTTAGCAGTATTTTTATAATTGTGCATAACTCTTTGATAAATAAGAACTAATATCAATAAACAAAACTTGGCACAGTGCTTGCCTGCCTAAGTAGAAAATATATTTATTTAGTTGGAGGTTCAAAATGTCAGTTGGTCATATGTTAAGGGCGCAGAATACCAATATTTACCAGGTTCAAAAAGGAGTTTTCCCTGCAATCGATGTTTCTGAATCTGACAATTCATTATTATTTCGAGCTGAGTTGCCAGGATTTGATAAGAATGATTTGGAAGTAGTCTATGAAAAGGATAGGCTCATTCTTAAAGGTAATCGCAAACTGGAAATGAACTCTATGAAAGTTCATCTGAAAGAACGTTTTCAAGGGAAATTTGAACGTCAGTTTGTTGTTTCTGAGGAGCTCAATCCGTCGGAATTTAAAGCCAGTTACAAGGATGGTATTTTGAGTGTATCGATTCCTAAAAAAGAGGAATTGAAGTTTTTGGATATCCCGGTTAACTAAACTAATTAATTAATAGTCAAGATAAAATTTATTAACGGAGGTAATTTAAATGGGTAAAATTATTGGAATCGATTTAGGGACAACAAATTCATGCGTGGCGGTGATGGTCGGAGGTGAGCCGGTCGTTATCCAAAATTCTGAAGGGGTAAGGACTACTCCATCTATGGTGGGATTTCTGAAGAATGGTGAGAGGGTTGTTGGGCAACCTGCCAAGAGGCAGGCAATAACAAATCCGCAAAAAACAATTTATTCCATCAAGCGATTCATGGGTAGACGAAATAATGAAGTAACTGAAGAGATTAAGCAAGTGCCTTATAAGATTAAAAAGGGACGTGGGAATGTAGCCGTTGTTGATATTGATGGAAAAGACTATACACCCCAAGAAATTTCTGCGATGGTTCTGCAAAAGATGAAGCAAACTGCTGAGGAATATTTAGGCGAAAAAGTAACAGAAGCTGTGATAACCGTTCCAGCCTACTTTAACGATAGCCAACGCACAGCTACAAAAGAAGCTGGTGAGGTTGCAGGGTTACAGGTGAAACGAATAATTAATGAACCCACAGCAGCTGCCCTGGCATATGGATTAGACAAGAAACATGATGAAATAATTGCAGTTTATGATCTGGGTGGAGGGACTTTTGATATTTCAATCCTGGAATTAGGCGATGGTGTATTTGAAGTGAAAGCAACAAGTGGTGATACTCATTTGGGTGGTGATGATTTTGATAAAAGAGTGATAGACTGGATGGTTGATGAATTCAAAAAACAAGAAGGTGTAGACTTAAGCAAAGATCCTATGGCATTGCAGCGGTTAAAAGAAGCTGCTGAAAAGGCTAAAGTCGAGTTGTCTAGTACTGCTCAAACAGATATTAATTTACCCTTTGTAACTGCTACCGAATCCGGCCCAAAACATTTAACAGTCACTCTTTCTCGTGCTAAATTCGAACAACTTTGTGAAGATTTATTCATACGATCCATTGAGCCTTGTAAAACTGCACTAAAAGATACCGGCTTATCGGTCAATGATATCGATGAAGTTATAATCGTTGGTGGATCAACACGGATTCCGAAAATTCAAGAGTTAGTAAAGGACTTTTTTAAGAAAGAACCCAACCGAAGTGTAAACCCGGATGAAGTTGTGGCAATAGGTGCTGCAATTCAAGGTGGTGTGCTTTCAGGTGAAGTTAAAGATGTTCTATTGCTTGACGTTACTCCATTATCGCTTGGTATTGAGACTTTAGGTGGTGTGTTCACCAAACTGATTGAAAAAAATACAACAGTTCCCACAAAGAAGACTGAAATTTTCTCTACTGCTGCGGATAACCAGACTTCTGTCGAAATCCATGTATTGCAAGGTGAACGTGAAATGGCGACTTATAATAAATCTCTTGGCAAATTTCACTTAGACGGGCTCCCGCCTTCACTGCGTGGAGTGCCTCAAGTTGAAGTGATCTTTGATATCGATGCAAACGGAATTTTACATGTGAAAGCAATTGACAAAGCAACCAATAAAGAGCAGTCAATTCGGATTGAAGCTTCCTCAGGATTATCTGATGCGGAAATTGAAAAAATGGTGAAAGACGCAGAACAACATGCAGACGAAGATAAGAAACGTAAAGAAATAGTTGATACTAAAAATCAGGCGGATCACCTGGTGTATACAACTGAAAAGAGTTTAAAAGAAAATGAAGATAAAATATCAGACGATGATAAGAAGTCAATCGAATCTGCAATCGAAAAACTGAAGGAAGCAAATAAAGGTGAAAATGTTGAAGATATAAAAGCAGAGATAGAAGCGGTAAACCAGGCCTGGGCTCCGGTTGCTCAGAAGCTTTATGACGAGGCTTCAACTTCTCAGGCTCAAGCTGAACCGAAACCAGGTAATGGCGAAACCCAAACAAGTAAAGATGGCAAGGAAAAAGTTGAAGATGCGGATTATGAAGTAATTGACGATCAAGATAAGTAAAGAGAAAAAAACGAGGAATCTAATAAGTACGGCGAGTTGGAAAATATATTCCTCTCGCCGTTTTTTATTTTCAGTTATAATTATTATAACCTTAAAATATTCTTTGGAGATTAGGAATTAGGATTATAACAAATGACATTTGATAAAATGACAATAAAAGTACAAGAGGCGTTGAAAAAAGCACAGGAAATTACTTCGGAATATAATCAGCAAAAAGTAGATGTAGAACATCTTCTCTTTGCAATGTTGACTGATCCGGATGGAGTTCCAGTTTCAGTTTTAAATAAAATTGGAATTAATGCTCAAGTGATTCAATCTCAGGTTTCTGAAAGGATCGAAAAAATTCCCAAAGTGTATGGCGAGGTTTCTCAATTATATATGGATCAGAGACTCAATAAATTAATTGATAAAGGATTTAAAGAAGCAAAAAATATGAAAGATGAGTATGTGAGTCTTGAACACCTGCTTATCGTAATGACCGAGGATGATGGGGAAACCGGTCAAATTCTTCGAAGTAATGGGATAACGCGAGATAAGTTGTATAGTGTCCTGAAATCAATTCGGGGCAGCCAACGGGTGACAGACCAAAACCCGGAAGCAAAATATCAAGCGTTGGAGCGTTATGGACAAAATTTAACTAATTTGGCAGAACAGGGAAAGTTGGATCCGGTAATCGGAAGAGATGAAGAAGTTCGACGAGTTTTACAAGTATTGTCTCGCAGGACCAAAAACAACCCGGTATTGATTGGAGAACCGGGTGTTGGGAAAACTGCAATTGCTGAAGGATTGGCTCAAAGAATTGTTAGCGGCGATGTCCCTGAGAATTTAAAAAACAAACAAATCGTCACATTAGACCTCGGTTCATTAATCGCCGGCTCTAAATATCGAGGTGAATTTGAAGATAGATTAAAAGCGGTGCTCAAAGAAATCGAGGAGTCTGATGGCAAAATTATCCTATTTATTGATGAGTTGCATACTCTGGTTGGGGCAGGGGCTGCAGAAGGGGCTATGGATGCATCAAACATGCTTAAACCCGTATTGGCGCGAGGAGAGTTACGTTGTATCGGTGCAACTACTATAGATGAATATAGAAAATATATCGAAAAAGATGCAGCGCTGGAACGCCGTTTCCAGCAGGTTTTGGTAAATGAACCGTCAGTATCGGAAACCATTTCAATTTTACGCGGACTCAAAGAGAAGTATGAAGTTCATCATGGGGTTCGGATGACTGATTCAGCCATCATTGCAGCGGCAACTCTATCGCACCGCTATATTAGTGATCGATTTTTGCCGGATAAGGCTATCGATTTAATAGACGAAGCAGCTGCAAAACTGCGGATTGAAATTGATAGTATGCCAGATGAGCTTGACGAAGTAGAGCGAAAAATAAAACAATTGGAAATAGAACGGGAAGCTGTAAAACGAGATAAAGATGATGCCGCCAGAAATCGTTTAAACAAAATTCAAAAAGAATTGTCTGACTTGAATGAGCAAAGAAGGGAACTTCGATCACATTGGACTTTGGAAAAGAATTCCATTCAAACCATTAGATCCGTGAAGGAAGAATTGGAGAAAACTAAAACTTTAATGGCCCAGGCGGAAAGAGATGGCGATTTAAGTCGAGCTGCTGAATTGAAGTATGGTAGGACAATAGACCTGCAAAAGAAGCTTGAATCAGAGAATAAAAATCTCCAGAATATTCAGAAAAATTTCAAAATGCTTAAAGAAGAAGTAGATGAGGAAGATATTGCAGACGTTGTATATAAATGGACCGGAATACCTGTTAGCCGGATGCTTGAATCGGAGCGTGAAAAACTCTTAACTATGGAGAAACGCTTAAAGCAAAGATTAATTGGTCAAGAAGAAGCTGTCCAGGCAATTTCGGATGCAATTCGAAGGTCTCGCGCTGGTTTACAAGATGACAATAGACCCATTGGATCATTCATTTTCTTAGGGTCAACGGGTGTTGGTAAAACCGAATTAGCCAGGGCGTTGGCTGAATTTTTATTCGATGATGAACATGCGATGATCCGGATTGATATGTCCGAATATATGGAAAGACATTCGGTTGCCAGGCTTATTGGAGCGCCCCCGGGCTATGTCGGCTACGATGAAGGAGGGCAGTTGACCGAAGCAGTTAGACGCAGGCCATATTCAGTAGTTTTGTTGGATGAGATTGAAAAAGCACATCCAGATGTGTCTAATATTTTACTCCAGGTTCTGGATGAAGGACGATTAACGGATAATAAAGGTCATACAGTCAATTTTAAAAATGTGATTGTGATCATGACTTCCAATTTAGGGGCTACCATGATCCTGGAAAAATCATTGTTGATTACTGAAAAGAATCGGGAGCAAATCTACCAGGAAATCAAATATGAAGCGATTGATTTATTAAAACGGTCAATGCGGCCGGAGTTTCTGAATCGCATTGACGAAACAATCGTCTTTCGTCCACTTGATCATGAACATATTGCTGAAATTGTGAAATTACAATTTCAATTAGTTGCAAAAAAAGCACATGAGAATGGAATCATTTTATCCATTGCAGACGATGCAATTCAACTACTAACTGAAGTTGGCTATGACCCCGCATTTGGAGCCAGGCCAATTAAAAGAGAAATGCAAAGATTGCTCACCAATAAACTTGCAAAAGAATTACTGGTTGGAAGTTTTGTTTCCGGAGATTTAATCAAAGTAATTCGCAGGGGAAATTCTCTTGAATTTAGAAAGAAAACGAAATAAATTATATAGTTTATTTTTAATATTTTGTAATATAATTAATGTGAGTAGATTCTGGGAGAGTTGAAGTTATGAGTTTTAATAGAATGAAAATCCTAACATTTATGCTTGTTCTTTTTTTATTTGGTTGTAGTGAAAAGATATCCGAGAAAGAATATTTTGATCGCGCACAACTTTTGGAACAGAACGAAGAATACGATGAAGCGATTGAGACCTATCTGAGCATTTATAAAAAATTTCCTGGCGGAGAATTAGGGGACGAATCTTTATTCAGATCCGCCATCATTCAGGCAAACATTTTAAGACATCATGAGGATGCGATTAAAACCCATGACCGTCTGTTGCGGGCTTTCCCGGAAAGTAATTATGCTCATCAATCTTTTTTTATGAAAGGATTTATTTACGCGAACGACATTAAAGATTTTGAAAAGGCAAAAAATATTTATAAAGAATTTCTCGAAAAATATCCAAATAGTGAGCTGGCAACCTCTGTTGAATGGGAGATTAATAACCTTGGCAAGGATATTAATGAAATTGAATTTTTAGGGGCTGATAAAGTCGATAGCAATACGGTTAGAACTCAATAAAATAATAAATTTGGAAATAATTAGGTCAATCCTTTGATGGATTTCTATTGAAGTGATTGGCCTTTTTTATGGCAAATGGTTAGTTGAATTCGAAGCAATTATTCATCGATGAAGCAATTTGGAGATTGAATCGTGCAGAAGAAAAGCATTTTTTTCTTTGTTATTATTCCTGCATTAGTTGCACTAAATGCTCAAATGATTATTGCGCAATCCTCAGTGGATTCGTTAAATACAAGAATTGAAATCTTGGCGAAAATTGAAAAAACAAAAGTTCCATTAAATCGCACTATTCAGTTGTATATTACATTATCTTGGATGGGCGGACCAGATAGATATTCAATTATAAGTTTTGATAATCCTGTATTGACGAATTTTGATATTGTGGGAACGTCTACTGTAAACCGATCGGATGTAATTAATCAGCAAGCCTATGTTTTTAAAGATTATGTCTATACTCTCCAACCCCGCGATTTAGGGATGGCATACGTGGAGGGTGTGATTGTAAAATACAGAGATTCTGTTTTGGAACGTGATGAGAACATGGTCACGCAAAGGATTCCGATAGAAGTCATTGATCCACTTCCGGAGCCTGTATCTTCTAATCCTATTTGGATTTATGCATTGATTATTATTGTGATTTTAGGTTTTGTAATAGGTTTTTATTTTTGGTTCAAACGACGACGGGAGGCAAAGGAGGAATTAGAAATTGAACCTCCTCCACCTCTCGAAGAAGTATATTTAAATTTGTTGCGAGAACAAATTAAACTGGATCTCCCCAATTTAACGGAAGATTTTGCATCATTATCAAAGTTGATAAGGCGCTACTTAACCGAACGGTTTAAGATTCAAGCCTTGGAAGGGACAACAGATCAACTGCTTCAGGATTTACATGAGAGTGATATGGAGGAACACCAGGTAAGAAGTCTCAAAGAGGTTCTAACAAGATGTGATGAAATTAAATTTTCAGCCATTGAAGGAACTACCGAAGAGTTAAATCGTTTTTATACCCTGTTTGAAGGAATACTACAATATTTTTTGCAACAAAAAGAGACAACAGAGGCGGATAATCTTACAGAAAAAAAAGAAAAATGACCAATTTTAAACGTCTACTATTATGGAATACCAAAAAATAACGATTCGAAAAGCAGGCCCAGTTTTGCTTCACAAGGATATTCAAGAGATTAATGAGATGATTCAAAAAGAAAGTGAATTTATTGAGAAGATACTTGGTGAATTCAACAAAATTATTATTGGTCAAAAATATATGGTTGAACGTTTATTGATAGGCTTATTAAGCAATGGCCACATTTTACTTGAAGGCGTGCCAGGCCTGGCCAAAACACTTGCCGTTCGTGTATTAGCCGGTACAATAAAAGCTAAATTTCAGAGATTGCAATTTACTCCTGATTTACTCCCTGCTGATTTAATCGGAACGATGATCTTTGACCAGCGCAGTGGAGAATTTTCTACCAAAAAAGGTCCGATATTTGCAAATATCATATTAGCGGATGAAATTAATAGATCGCCTGCTAAAGTTCAAAGTGCACTTCTTGAAGCTATGATGGAACATCAGGTAACCATCGGAAATAATACTTTTAAGCTGGATGAGCCATTTTTAGTACTCGCAACACAAAATCCAATCGAACAAGAGGGAACTTATCCATTACCGGAAGCACAAATTGATCGATTTATGTTAAAGCTTTCCATCGGTTATCCAAATAAAGAAGAGGAATTGGAAATCATGCGACTCAATTCAGGAGATGGATTGCCGGAACCAAAACCCGTCGTTAGTATAAAAGAGATCATTCAAGCCCGAAAAGTTGTATCTCAAGTCTATATTGACGAAAAAATTGAACGCTACATCATCGATATTGTCTTTGCTACTCGAAATCCCTCGGATTACCAGCTCGCCGATATGAACGATCTGATTGCTTTTGGCGCCTCACCACGTGCTTCAATTGCTTTGGCTGCTGCCAGCAAAGCACATGCATTTTTGAGGCGAAGAGGATACGTAACTCCTGAAGATGTCCGAGCAATTGGCATGGATGTATTGAGGCATCGTGTTATTCCAACGTACGAAGCCGAAGCAGAAGAAGTGAGCTCCGAGGACATTGTTCGGAGAGTATTAAATCATATTGAAGTACCTTAATAGTGGCAGAGATTCGTAAAAGCGACGAACCTAATTTTATATGAGAAACTTCAAGTTTCGTGAAAGTTTATTCAAAAAAATAATATGATTCCAAAAGAAATACTTAAAAAAGTTAAACGCATCGAAATTACAACCCGTGGGTTGGTAAACGATGTATTTTCCGGACAATACCATTCGGTGTTCAAAGGAAGAGGGATGGACTTTACCGAAGTACGTGAATACACTCTAGGTGATGACATCCGTGTAATTGACTGGAACGTATCGGCACGAATGGGTCATCCTTTTGTTAAAGTATTTGAAGAAGAGCGTGAATTAACGGTCATTTTAATGGTTGATGTCAGCTCATCCGGGAATTTTGGCACTTTTGAACAAATGAAAGGTGAAATTGCAATTGAAATTTGTGCACTGCTGGCTTTTTCTGCAATCAAAAATAATGACAAAGTCGGTTTGATAATATTTACAGATGGAGTCGAAAAATTTGTAGCGCCTAAAAAAGGCCAAAGTCATGTGCTTCGCGTGCTAAGAGAATTATTATTTCACAAACCCCGAAGTACAAAAACCGATATCGCCGGAGCCCTGGAATTTTTAAACCACATAGCAAAAAGAAGAAGTGTTGTTTTTTTGGTTTCAGATTTTATATCAGAGGATTATAAAAAAGCGCTACAAATAGCGAATAAACGTCATGATGTAGTTGCAATCACAATCACTGATCCAAGAGAGACGGAATTGCCCGCGGTTGGATTTATTGAATTCGAAGATGCTGAAACTGGTGAAATTTTCATGGTTGATACTAACAGTTCCGATATCCGTACCGGTTTTGTTCAGAAAGCAAATGCTCTTAAAATTGAACGTGAAAAATTATTTAAATCAATGAATATTGATCATATTGATATTTTTACACATCAAGCTTACGCGGAGCCTTTAATGCGGTTTTTTCGCATGCGAGCGAAACGGTTCAGATAGTTATTTAACGATGAAAGAAAAAAGCAATTCTAAAAACCAAGAATAGGAATATAAATAACAATGCCATTGCGCAATTTGATTTTTGTTTTCTCGTTGGGAGTTTTGACGGGTTGTAGTTCCAGTTCCCAGCCGGATTTCAGTGCTGAAAAAATACGAGAATTTGCCAATGAACTTTATAATCGACAGCTGTTTGAGCAAGCAGTCGATCAATATCGGTTTTATCTCGAAAACTACAATCTGGAGCCAAAAGAACAAGCGAATATTACCTATCAAATAGCTAATATTTATTTTGATCGTATGCGTGATTATAAAAATTCACTTGCACATTTTTTGAAAATCAAAACTTTATATCCGGAAAGCCCACTTATTTCGAAAGTGAACAAAAAAGTCATCGCCTGTTTAGAGAGATTACAAAGACCCGCCGATGCTCAACAAGCGTTGAAGGAAAGCACATCGTTTGAAGGACAGACCCAAAAAAGTCGCCCAGGAGAAGTCATCGCTAAGATTGGCAATCGAGATATCACATTGGGAGACCTGGATTTTGAAATCAGTAAATTGCCACCTGAACTCCGGTCACAATATATCAGGATTGATAATAAAATTGAATTTCTTCGCAGATATCTGGCAACAGAATTATTGTATGATTCTGCCAAACGACAGGGACTCGACAATGATAGTCAAGTTTTGGAAAACGTTTTTCAAGCAAAAAAAACCTTTATGGTAACAAAGCTGTTGGATGAAGAAATCAGTAAAAAAGTAAAAATCACCGAAGATGATGTTAAACTATATTATGATGCACATAAAGATGATTTTGCGGAAAAAGATGAAGATGGAAATGTTAAACGGATGTTGTCCTTCGAAGAAGCGGGTCAACAAGCAGCACAAAAATTAGCTTTTGAGCGACAAGAAAAAGCATATAATGAATTGATTTCCTCGTTATTTCAAGCTGAAAAAGTCGTAATTTATGATGACCTGATAAAATAAACTGGTAGATTGATGACGTTTGGTTACAAAAAAATATACTCAACTTTAATTCTCATTTATTTATTTAATTTCTATTTTGCTTCCGATGGATTTGGTCAGGGAAACATTTCGCTGTCTGCGAGTGTTGATAAAACGACAATAACCATTGGGGATATCATAACCTATTCAGTATCTGTTACCCGAGATGAGGATGTATCTGTTGAACTTCCAAGCCTGGGTGGAAACCTGGGACAATTCGAAATTCGTGATTATAACATTCATGAACCTGAAAAAAAAGATGGCAAAATCATTGACCGGGTTGATTATACAATTTCAACCTTTGAAGTTGGCGAATTTGAGATACCACCTGTTGGTGTCAGGTATTTTATCCCACCGGACTCAACTGAACAAACCCTCAAAACGGAAGTCATTAATATTACGGTAGAAAGCGTTAAGCCCAGCGAAGAAGGCGATATCAAAGATATTAAACCACCCTGGGAAATCCTATTCAATTGGGGGCCCATTATTATTGGCGGATCGATCGCATTAATTGTGATTCTCCTTATAATCGGTTTGATTATTTATTTACGGAAGCGGAAAAAAGGTGAATCATTTTTACCGAAAAAAATTGAAATACCCAGGCCTCCCCATGAAATCGCTTATGAAGAACTTAAATCATTACAAAATTCGGATGTTCTTGAACAGGGTCAAATTAAGCTTTATTATTCGGAAATATCGGAAATTATTCGGAAATATATCGAAGGACGATTTCAAATTATCGCACTTGAGCTTACCACTATGGAATTGATGATTGAACTTAATACTTCGGATTTATCTTCCGAACATGCATCGCTTTTTGAAATGTTTTTTACCGATTGCGACTTGGTTAAATTCGCAAAGTTTATTCCGGCTGATGAAGAAAATAATGAAATTATGAAGTCAGCCATTCGTATTGTAGATGAGACCAAATGGGTAGATGAGCTAGGTTTGGAGCTACCAGAAAAAACGACGGAAGATGAAGTGAAAGTGGTTGACTTAGATCAGATGAAAAATGAAGAGAATCAACAACCTGAAGTTGCAATTGTTACGGAAGAAGAGCCTCCGTCAGATTTGAATAAGGAAAATAATTAGATGTTGTATCGATTAGCCGATCCGTATTTTTTATTATTATTACTGCTTTTGCCGGTATTGCTCTTTTTGCATTTCAAACGGCGTTCTCCACAAACTGTAACTTTGCAATATTCCAATTTAAATATCATTAAGTCTGCCGGCAAATCTCGATGGTATTTTTATAGGCATATCTTATTCGGTCTTCGGCTGTTGGCGATGGGACTAATCATTATTGCGTTGGCGAGACCCCAATCCGGCAGCAAAGAAGAGGAAATTACAACCGAAGGGATCGATATTATTTTGGCTTTGGATATTTCCAGTTCTATGCTGGCGGAAGACTTTAAGCCCAAAAATAGATTAGAAGTTGCCAAACTTGTCGCGCAGGATTTCGTAAAAGGTCGAACAAGCGATAGAATCGGTATGGTGGTTTTTGCCGGAGAAAGTTATACGCAATGTCCGCTAACGTTAGACTATGGTGTCTTGTTAAACTTTATAAGAGATGTAAAAATAGGTTTGGTTGAAGATGGCACTGCAATCGGAATGGCTATTGCAAATGCCGTTAACCGCCTTCGTGATAGTAAATCTAAGAGCAAAGTGATTATTCTCTTAACCGATGGCCGTAACAATTCCGGCGAATTACACCCTTTATCGGCTGCACAAATTGCCAAAGCGTTGGACGTAAAGATTTACACCATTGGCGCAGGAAGCAAAGGTACTGCCTTGTACCCTATTGTAGATCCCGTGTTTGGGAAAAGATATCAACGCTTACCAGTTGAAATTGATGAGGACCTTTTGCAAAAGATAGCATCTATGACAGGTGGGAAATATTTCAGGGCTATAGATAAAAGTTCTCTTGAGAAAATTTTTGATGAGATTGGTCAATTAGAAAAAACCAAAATTGAAGTTAAAGAATACACTCGTTATCGCGAATTGTTTTCAATTTTTCTTTCTTTGGGATTGATTTTGTTTGGGTTGGAAATGTTATTATCAAATACAAAATTCAAGAAAATACCATAAGATTTCAGGATTACAATGTTTCGATTTGCAAGCGAACAATATTTATATACTCTTTTTTTTGTACCGGTTCTGTTCCTGTTTTTTATTTGGGTCCAAAAATCAAAAATGAAAGCCCTTGAACGTTTTGGCAATATAAAATTAATGGAAAAATTGATGCTGTCAAAAAGTCCAAAACGACAAAATTGGAAAAAAGCGCTTTTGATTCTATCACTATTCTTCTTTCTTGTTGCCCTTGCCCGGCCTCAAATTGGTACAAAACTGGAAGAAATAAAGCGCAAGGGAGTTGACATTTTTGTTGCGATTGACGTATCCAAATCGATGTTGGCGGAGGACATTAAACCCAACCGGTTGACCAAAGCAAAGCATGAAGTAGCAACACTTATACGTCAACTGCGAGGTGATCGTATTGGATTAATTGTGTTTGCCGGGGAAGCATTTGTACAATGTCCGCTTACTTTAGATTATGGCGCGCTAAAAATATTCCTGGATATTATTGAACCGGGCTTAATTCCAAAGCCTGGTACCGCTATAGGCAAAGCAATAGAAAAATCAATTGAATCATTTGTAGTGACGGAAAGAAAACATAAAGTATTGATTCTCATTACAGATGGAGAAGATACTGTAAAGGATCCTATGAAAGCTGCAGAGATTGCAGAAAAAGAAGGCATCGTAATCTATACAGTAGGAATCGGCTCCACGCAAGGAGTTCCGATCCCTGAATTTGATGGATATGGGAAGCAAGTGGGATTTAAGAAAGACAAAAAAGGAAATGTAGTTACTTCTAAATTGGATCCATTCACTCTCGAAAAAATTGCACTTCAAACGAATGGTAAATATTATAATGCTACACCCGCAGAAATGGAACTTTCCAAAATCTATGAAGATATAGATAAAATGGATAAAAAAGAATTATCGTCACGAATCTTTTTACAGTACGAAGATCGATTTCAATACTTCTTAGTCATCGGCCTATTCTTGTTATTGGCCGATCTATTTATTCCGGAACGGAAAAAAGTAAAAACCGAATGGAGAGGAAGGTTTGAGTAAACTTATTAGACCAAATAGGTGATATTATGAAATTGTTCAGATATACAATTGTTTTACTTGTTTTGATTTTACCAACTATTCTGTTTTCCCAATCTACCAGGGAAAGGGTAAAAAATGGTAATGAATTATTTGCTGAGAAGAACTATGATCAGGCATTAAATAAATATCAAGATGCTCTTTTGTCTGATCCTGAAAATGATAGAATTCAATTCAACGTTGGCAATACATTATTCAAAAAGAATAAATATGAAGAGGCATTACAAGAATACCAAAAAGTTATGGGAAGTGAAGATTTGCAACTAGAACAACAAACATATTATAATGTTGGCAACACTCTATATAAACTGGGAAAATTACCAGAGAGTATCCTTGCCTATCAACAAGCATTGAAAATGAATCCTGACGATATCGACGCCAAGTATAATTTAGAATATGTTCGCCGTAAATTAAAAGATAATAAAGATGAGCAGAACCAGGATCAACAGAACCAACAACAACAGCAACAACAGCAAGACCAACAAAATCAGCAGCAACAACAAGGAGACGATGAGCAAGATCAGCAAGATCAGCAGCAGCAACAACAACAACAGCAAGGTGATGAGGAACAAGAGCAGCAGGGTGAGCAACAAAACCAACAGAGCTCTGAACAATTGTCAAAAGAAGATGCTGAGCGAATTTTAGATGCCTTAAAGAATGATGAAAAGGATATTCAGAAAAAGCGGAAAGTTAAGAGTAAAGGGCGGTATCGCGTCGAAAAAGATTGGTAAGAAATGACTTTTAATAAGAATACAAATATCAAATTTCAAAATTTAAATTCAGGTGGTCTTTATTTCCTTGTTTTATTCTTTTTTACAATTCCACATTTCCTCTTTGGTCAGGATTTAACGCTGAGAACCTTAGTCGACCGCACGAAAGTAGCAAACAACCAACAATTCTCTTTAACAATTGAAATATCCGGAAAGGAAGCTCAATCCGTAGGGATTCCCAATCCACCGGATTTATCATCATTTGCCATTTTATCCGGGAACTCAGGTACCACATCCAGTTTTCAGTCAATAAATGGCAGAATGTCAGTTTCAAAGAGTGCAACCTACAACTATATTGCTAGCACTGAAGGCAAATTTGAAATTCCCTCAATCACGATAAATTTCAACGGAAATACATATCGTTCAAGGCCAATTCAAATTGAAATCGTTAAGGGTACTACCCCGCCTTTAACTGCTCGGAATTGGGGTTCAAGGAGTGGCGGTATTCAACCGGAAGATGAGCTTGAAGGGAATTTATATTTAGCCGCAGAAATCGATAAGAATACGGTTTTTAGATATGAACCTGTTGTCGTTACGTATAAAATTTATACTAGGGTTGAGGTGAGTAATTACAGCCTGACCAAATCGCCTGATCTGATCGGTTTTTGGACTGAAGAATTTGAGATTCCCAAACAGCCAAATACTTATGAAGAAATTATAGATGGTAAAAGATTTCTTGTAGCTGAAATCAAAAAGATTGCACTTTTTCCTACCCAAGCAGGGGAGAAAATTTTAGAGCCGATGGAAATAGATTGTGAAGTTCGGCTCAGATCACGAAGACGAAGTCGTGATATTTTTGAGGATTTTTTTGGTAGTAGTAGTCCTTTTGGTCAAAGGGTTCGGACAACCATTGCAAGTGAGCCACTTAAAATTACAGTTAAACCCTTACCTCTGGAGGGCAGGCCTTCAGATTTTAGTGGGGCCGTTGGCAGTTTCAGTTGGAATGCAACTTTGGATAAGAATGAAGTGTCAACCAACGAGGCGATTACCCTGAAGATAAAAATCAAAGGAAGTGGAAATATTAAAATACTTCCTGAGCCAAAATTTAAATTTCCTCAAGGCTTTGAAATATATGAACCGGAAATAAGCCAGAAAATAAATCGGAGCGGTGATGTAATAAGTGGTGAAAAGGTATACGAATATGTTTTTATTCCCAGGTTTGCAGGGACACACAGGATTAAACCCATATCCTTTGTATATTTCGATCCAAACTCTGCTGTTTATAAGAGGCTGGAAACACCTGAATTTGTGATCAAAGCGAAAGCATCGTCGGGAACGGGTGCGCCAATCACAAGCGGGTTAACTCGTGAAGAGATAAAATTCATAGGTAGGGATATTCGTTTTATTAAGGAAAGTCCGGTTGAATTTCAAAAGATAGGAAATCATTTTTATAAATCGTTTCTTTTTGGACTTTTACTTGGTATCCCCCTGGTTGCTTTTGGTGGCACATTATTTTACCGCCAAAGGCAAGGGAAAATGGAAGTGAATGTCGCTTTTGCGAGAAATCGACGTGCGAATCAGATGGCTAAGAAGAAACTAGCAGGAGCCCACAAAATATTAAAAACCGATCAACAAAAAGAATTTTATGCTGAAATCTCGAAAGCTTTGTTTGGATTTATCTCAGACAAACTGAACTTATCAGCGGCTGGATTAAATAGTGATGAAGTTGAAGAAAAGCTGAGTGAAAGAAAAGTTAAAAAGGAAGTTGTTGAAGAGGTGCTATCCATTGTGCATGAGTGTGATTTCCAAAGATTTGCACCTTCGAATGCTACGCCAGAAGGTATGCAACAATTCTATAATCGAGCGACTTCCGCAATATCTAAACTGGAAAAATCAGATCTTAGTTAAATGATCATTCGAAAAACTATATTTCAAGTTTGTTTATGCTTTCTTTTGATATTTTGCGGCCATGTCTATGCAGATCATCAAGAACATAAATTTAATGAGGCAAACAAATATTATCAAAATGGCCAGTATGAGGAAGCGATAAGCGCTTACGAAGAAATTCTGGGAATGGAGTATGAAAGTGCAGAATTATATTATAATCTTGGTAATTCTTTTTATAAATTGGGAAAAAATCCGCAGGCGATTTTGAATTATGAGAGAGCCTCGCGACTGAAACCAAATGATGAAGATATAAAATTCAACTTACAAATTACTAATTTACAAGTAGTTGATAAAATACCATCTATCCCGGAATTGTTTTATGTAAAATTCATTAATGATATGAGAAATTATTTTAGCCTGCATTCTCTTACCTTATTAACAGTTTTTATTTATATCTGTTTTTTTACTTTTTTGATAATCTGGCTTCTAATTAAACCCGGTTCGCTCCGGAGGATATTTGAGACACTGTCATATGGATTTGTTGTTATTCTAATCCTCTTTTCTTTTTTATTTATTTCCAAAGTATTTCATAAAAGAGTTGATGCCATCGTTATGGAAGGTGAGATTGATGTCAGAAGCGCCCCATCTTCTGATGGAACTGAGATATTTAAGATTCATGAAGGTTTAAAAGTTAAAATAACGGATCGACGAGGTGATTGGATCGAGATCAGGCTTTCAGATGGTAAAGAAGGATGGCTTGAATCTTTGGCCATCGAAGCAATTTAAATGTTTTATCAGAAAAACAACTTTGATTTTGAGTCAAGTTTTTTTGCGATGAAATAAAACTACTTTGATTTAAAATTCGAGATCCTAAATTCCAAACAATATCGAAAATTCGAATGATACAAAATTAAAAACAGGCAAAACTGATTTACTCTCCACAATAGGATTCTTCGTTGTGTTTGGTATATTTGGAATTTTATCATTGGAATTTGTTTAGGATTTCGATATTAACATTTCGAGTTTATTAAGTTTGTTTTTCTTGTTGGTTTGAGGCGAAGCTTCGCTAATTGTTAGTCTTAGTTTTATTCAAACTAGTATTTAATTCATCAAAATGAAGATATTAAAAAGGAGAATAATTGAATGATTAGTAAAAAAATGGAAAGAATGTTAAATGAACATATTAAAGAAGAGTTTGACTCTTCGGCAATTTATTTGGCTATTTCAGCCTGGTGTTCGGCCAATGATTTAAATGGAACCGCACTTTTTTTTAGGAAGCAAGCTGAAGAGGAAAATGCTCACGGAATGCGAATTTATGAGCATTTATTCAATGTAGACGCTAGGGCGATTGTGCCGGCTGTCGCTCAACCTCCGGTCAATTATGATTCTGTTATGGACATATTTACAAAAGCCCTCGAATACGAACAACATATTACAGGATGTATAAACAAACTTGTCGACCTGGCTAATCAAGAGAAAGACTATGCGACTTTAATTTTACTGAATTGGTTTGTGACGGAACAAATCGAGGAAGAAGCAACCTTTAAATCCATATTGGCTACGATCAAAATGATTGGTACTGATGGTAGAGGGTTATATTTACTTGATCGAGAGTTAGGGCAAAGACAACAAACAAGCGGATAGGAAATAAACGGGAAGTCAATGAAGGCTTCCCGTTTAATTTTTGCATTAGTCGAAAAACTCATAAAGGCTTAGTATAAACCAAATAGAACATTGTAGCAATAATAATTAATTGCATGTGTTTGTAAAGGTTCATTTTTTTCTGGGCAAGAACCAAGGATTCATTTGTCTTATCTGTTTCCATTCGTAGCTTGAGCGCTTTTGTTCCAAGTACACCCATTATCCCCATCCATACAATAAACAAGATTAGTTTTAAGATAATCCATAACGCTCCAACCTTAAAAAATGGAGTTCCCATATATCCACCAATCAAGAATGCAACAATTGCACTAAAACTTATCCCTCGGTGGATTTTTTGCATTGTTTGGTTGAATTGTTGATATTCAGTTGAACTAGATTCAATTCTCCCAATTCTATAGTCCAGCCAATATAGCAGTAAAGCATAAAGGGCTATGGCATAACCTATTACGGCATGTACATAATACAGGGTTTGGTAAAGCATTTATTACTCCTATTTAAGTGATGTGTAAACTTACATTTACTTAAAATAAAAGATTTAAGGATATTTACAAGCAGTAATAAATGAATTTTTAAAAATATTTTTTTGAAGACTAATATTAAATCCGAATTTAATGTCAGCTTCTTGTGTTAAGAACCTCATTTATTCAGATTAGAGACTTAAACCTAGGATTACCGCAATAATCTAGCGAGGAAGATTCCCAAGATCAACCAGAATGGGATTGATATTAATAATGACCAGTTGACACCTTTTAATAATTTTAATGAATGGCTAAGTTTTGATCTTTCTAACCCGCGATCAATTTTTTCTTTTAGTTCGTCTAAATTGATGGGTTTGACGAGATAGTCGTACGCGCCTTCTTTCATGGAGAGAACGGCTGATTCCACTGATGGATAGCCTGTTAGTAAAATCACTGTTAGATTAGGATTTATTTTTTTTAGTTTTTCCAGAAAAGTCATGCCATCCATTTTAGGCATTCGGATATCAGATAAAACAAGGTCTATAGGAACATCCTGTACTTTTTGCAAGGCATCTTCGCCATCTCTTGCTATGATAGGTAAGTGTCCCCATTTTTTCACAACATCAAATAATAACTCCAGTATATCCTCTTCATCATCCACTATTAAAATATTATCCATTGTTACTTTCCTCTTGTACTTTCCACAGTTCTTTTTGTGAATTACGAAACCATCTAACTAACTAAAACGAATGGTTTCCATTCAATATTATCGTCCAGGTTGGTAATTAAATTTATGCGCATGAAGAAAACTAAAACACAAATTAACAAATGGATGTGTTAATAGTATTACCAAATCCATGATTGAATTTATATTGACTTTGATCAAAATTTATCTAAATTAATTTTCTATATCTGAAAATTTGTTCTCATTTGAAATGACGAAATTAGGAGCGTAGATGTCGGTTCCTGAAAGATTTACTTCAAGATGGGGTTTGATTTTAGCAGCAATAGGCATGGCAGTAGGTGCAGGAAATATCTGGCGATTTCCAAGAATTGTGGCAGAAAACGGCGGTAGTGCATTTTTAATTCCCTGGATTATCTTCCTTTTCATTTGGTCCATTCCATTATTGATTGCGGAATTTGCAATCGGTAAACATACACGTAAAGGGACGATTGGATCCTTTGCCCAAATAATGGGTGGAAAATTTGCCTGGATGGGAAGCTTCGTCGGATTTTGTACAATGGGAATTATGTTTTATTATTCAGTTGTAACCGGATGGAGCCTTTTCTATTTTGTTCAATCGATTTCCGGAAAGCTTGCAACTACAGGCGATTATGAAACGTACTGGAACTGGTTTTCTACTTCATATTGGCCATTACTGGTCCATTTAATTGCTATTTCATTTGCCGGAATTGTGGTATATAAGGGAATTGTAAAAGGAATTGAAAAGGCAGCAAAAATTTTCGTGCCATTATTATTTATATTATTGATAATAGCAGCTGCCCGCGCTTTATTCCTGCCAAATGCTTTGGCAGGTTTGAATTTCCTTTTTAATCCGGATTTCGATAAACTTTTAGACTACCAGGTATGGTTGCAAGCTTTGTCACAATCAGCCTGGTCAACCGGGGCTGGTTGGGGATTAATTCTTACATATGCTGTGTATATGAAACAAAAAGAAGATGTAAACTTGAATGCCTATCTTGTTGGTTTGGGGAATAATTCGGCTTCACTGATTGTGGCATTAGCAATTATTCCAACTGTGTTTTCAATTTTAGGAGAGTCCAAAGCCCTGGAAGTAATGAGCCAGGGTAACCAGGGATTTACCTTTATCTGGATGCCTCAATTGTTCAACCAAATGGCCATGGGAAGTTTATTTTCAACTGTGTTTTTCTTTGCTTTGTTTATTGCAGCGCTTTCTTCCCTAATCCCAATGGTTGAATTGACTGCTCGAATTTTTATGGATTTTGGCATGGAACGACAAAAAGCGGTTAAATTTGTTTGGCTTGGCACATTGCTGCTTGGTGTACCATCGGCGCTATCTTTGGATTTTTTTGATAACCAGGATTGGAATTGGGGCCTGGGTCTGATGTTAAGCGGATTCTTTTTTGCATTAGCAGTAAGAAAATTCGGAGCGGAAAAATTTAGAACAGAATTGGTGAATACTGCACCTAATGATTTGCGAGTTGGGAAGTGGTATTCTTTTTTGATAAAATATGTCATTCCAATCGAGTTTGTTGTTTTAATCGTTTGGTGGTCCTATCAATCGGTAACGGTCTACGAACCAGAAAGTTGGTGGAATCCATTCAAACCATTTAGTCTGGGTACTTGTATATTTCAATGGGGAATTGCGATAGGTTTGTTTATGTTATTTAATAAAAAAATAGTGAACAAAATTCATATGGAGGCGCAATGAAACCACTAGCCATTGTATTTATGATTTTACTTTTGACGATTGTATGGGGAGGTTTTGCCGCACTAATTGTTATAGCCTTTCGAAAAGAACGACAAGCTCAGTCGGATTAAATAATAAATAAAAATGAACTTTCAAGAATTCCTCAAACAGTTCAATTCCGGAAAAGTATTCCCTGTCTACTTTTTTTACGGAGCCGAAAATTATTTCAAAAACCAGGCTTTGGACATTATTTTCTCCAAATATGTCACCAGTCAAACCTCTAGTTTTAATCGAGATATATTTTACGGAGATGATGGAGATGCTGCAAAAATTGTGAATACTGTATTAACCATACCTATGATGTCAGAGAAAAGGGTTGTCGTAGTTAAGAATTATCAGCGACTGTCTCAACCAGGTAAAGAATTGATACTAAAATATTGTAAACAACCGGTTTCACAAACCATATTGGTTTTAGTAGCGGAGGAGATAGATTTTCGTAATAAGATTTATTCTTCTTTGAGGAACTTTGCAGAATGTATTGAATGTAAACCCCCCTATGATAACCAGGTACCAATGTATATTTCACAATTTTCTGAAAAGCGAGGGAAAAAAATATCGCTTGCTGCAATCAATCTTCTTCAATCCAAATCTGGAAATTCACTCGGAGAATTAATTAGCCAGGTTGAAAAACTTATTAGTTACACTGGCGATAAGGAAATTATATCAGAAGATGATGTGGAAAAATTGGTTGGGATTTCCAGGAATTACAATATTTTTCAACTTCGAGATGCGATAGGAGACAGAAGGATTTCGGAAAGTCTAACCATCTTGCGAAGAATGATTGAGATGGGAGAATCACCTGTTTATATTGTTTCATCCTTGACGAGTTTTTTTACAGTGCTTATTCGAGCCAGAGAATTAATTAGAAAGCGAATTCCAAGAAGTGATATGGCTAAACAATTAGGTGTGCATCCTTATTTTCTAGATGCAACAATCAGACAAGCGAAATCATATACTGATTCTGAGATTAACACTAGTTTTGTATTATTGCTCGAGGCCGATAAAAACTTGAAAATCAGTTACCAGAAACCCAAAATTGTAATGGAGATTTTGGTGTTTCAAATTTTGAATCAAATGAAAGCGGCTTGACAGTTGTCATCCGATAGATAAGAAAATGGCTTTGTCAACAAAAGAAAATTATTTACAAGCTAAACAACGGAGGTTAGAGTTATCTGAACAGGATGATGAAGACTTGATTTTTTCATTTCAACAAGGGGAAATTCTTGCATTTGATGAAATAGTAAAGCGTTACAAAGATCCTCTAATGAATTTTGTTTATCGATTTTTAGGAGATTCAATCGAATCCGAAGACGTTGTACAAGAAACATTTTTGCGAGTGTTCAGAAATAAACATGCATATAAAAAAATTGCAAAATTTTCTACTTGGATTTATACTATTGCTGGAAATTTGGCAAAAACAGAGTTGCGTAAAAGGAAGAAAAGAAACATTTACTCTTTGAGTGAAATTGGTTTTGAGGATAAAGATTATGAAATCTCCGATGAATCTCAAAGTCCGGAAAAAAATACTAATTCAAGTATGTATGACGAGATTATTCAACGGGAAATTCAGCAGCTTTCTCCTAAGTTTCGTGAAGTGGTTATTTTGCGGGATATTCAGGAACTTTCATATGAAGAGATCAGTAAGATTATTGATGTGCCACTTGGGACAGTTAAGTCACGAGTGAATCGCGCAAGATTGCGATTACAGGAAAAACTTAAATTTCTAATGGATAAAAAATAAAAATTAACCTCAAGGAGGAAATGGTGTCAAAATGTGAAGATATCACGAGTAGAATATCAGATTATTTGGAGGGGGCTCTCGATAATGGCGAAAAACTAAACTTGGAACAGCATTGTAAAACGTGTGTTGAGTGTTATTCTGTTCTTAATCGCATGGGAGAGCTAAGTCATCATCTACAAAATCTTGAGAAAGTTAAGACGTCTGATTCATTTCAGGCTGTTTTAAGAAGTCGACTTAGAAAAGAACTTGAACATGAATCTGAAACTATTATTGATAAAATTGTACTGTTTTTCCAATCAAAAACAACTCCTGCATTAGGTTATTCTTTAGCGGTCGTGCTATTTTTTGCATATATATCTTATGATATTTATCATCACTCCAATGAAAATAGACAACCCTTCAGTAGTTCAGTATCTCCAACTCCACTCCAGGAACTTCGTACTATAATTCCCGATCAAAACCCAATTGTTCTTGATCAAGAAAAAAGCACAGAGAAATTAATATATATTCTTGAAAAAGTGAAAGAAAAAGATATTCTTAAGGATTCGGAATGGAGCCATGCGAAATCTATTAAAAGATTTGAACAGCAACTACCTTTGACAACGGATGCTAATAGAAACCGGATTCTACTAACTAATCTTCAGACTGTAACTTTTTAACTAGTTCGAGGATAAATATGCGGATTAATTTTAAGATAAAATATACCTTGAGGGCTGTAATTGTACTACTCCTGTCTGGTATTAATTCTTCCGCCATGGCGCAAAGCCCGGCTTTTAATACACTAGAGACTGAGTTGCAAAAGTTAATCTCATATTCCCAACAGTATGTTGTAACCGTAATCGGTGTATCACAGGAAATGTATGATGAAGAAACGGTCCAATCTGCAGATTCTAGCCAAAATCCAAGATCGATCATAAAGCCAGTTTACTATAAAAATGTAGGTTCAGGGTTACTTGTGGATTCACAAGGTATCGTCCTGACAAGATCTAGCATAGTCAAAAATAAAAATAAGATATTCGTTCGATTATTTACAGGTGAAGAGGTTGATGCAGAAATATTAGGTGAACAACCCAATGGGATTACAGTACTGAAAATTAATCGAATTCCTATTGCAAATCCATCTTTTGCTCATGATTCGGGAATGAGACTTGGAAGTTGGATTTATGTTATGGGTTCTTCATTCGGTTATGGTCCAGCCGTTGCGCTTGGCCTTGTTGAAGGGATCCTTGATAATGGCTATGTCCTGATTGGTGCACGTGCATGGAATGGTTGTTCCGGGGCGCCCGTTTTTAATTTGAATGGCCAGGTTGTTGGAATTTTAGCCGCAAAAATTGAAGTGACGCAAGAGTTATCCAAATATACCGGCATAGTAGACCATGATGAATATGTAGTAGTCCCAATTGGCTCTCTTCTCCCTCGAATCGCTCAACTTGTTGACAGAGTGAAACCGGCAGGATGGATTGGATTAACAATTATGGAGGATTCCCAACAAAGAGGGGTTTTCCAAATTAGTCAAATTCAAGATAATAGCCCTGCTTCACAAGCCGGTATCCAAGTTGGGGATGAAATTGTTTCGTTTAATGAAAGAGAAGTTAAGAGTATCTCTGAGATTTGGTCTCAAATAAAAAATAGTAGTGTGGATGATCAAATTAAATTAAAGATCAAGCGAGGTAATGAAACTATTCAAACTAGTATAAAATTTGCTCCCCGTTTAATTATACCAAAGAAATAAAAAAACTTAGGGGCTTTTAAGGTTTATTTCCCTTTTTCAATCGATTGTTGTGATTGAATTTCAATTTAACCTATTTATTCATCCTCAAACAAAAAAAATAGTTGCTTTTAAGCTGTTTGTTTTTCAATTATTTATATTGAAAATCAGGGTTAATTTACTATATTTATGATTCAATAAAATAGGATCATTGAATGAGGAGTTCTACAGACTCTGATAAGCAAACAATCTGGCACATATTTGATGAACGTTATTTATTAGGCCTGCTTGCGTTACTATTTATTGTGGGCCTTTTTCTTTCTGTTCTTTTCAAAGAACCATATATCATCTGGATATTACGATTCGTTATTCTAGGTTTAGGTCTTGCATTGTTTTATTTACTCTGGAATGACCAAGTCAAATCGGAGAGTGAATATGAAAATGTTTCAGATGAAATTACACAAACAAATTCTGCGATTCAATCAATAACGGAATTTTCGGTAAGCTCGTCAAGTGAAAAAGAAGAGCAATTTGATTTTTATCAAGAGATTAACCAGTTTTTTGGAAATATAATAAAAATTATTCAGGCATCTTTTGCTGCAAATTCGGCAGTCGTTTTTTTATGGAATAATCATTCTAAGGCACTGCAAGTTGAGTTTTGTTCAAGCAACAGTCGTGATTTGAAAGCTGGGACTTATATTGATCGGGATGGCACACTTCCTGGTAGCGTGTTAGTGAATAAAACGGTTATATGTGAAAAAAGTATTCCATCCGGTCAACCGGTACAATATTATGAAAAGCCAATTGAAATTCGATCTTTTCTCGGTGTTCCAATGACAATCAGCGGCGAGATCAAGGGCGTTTTGTGTATCGATAGTCTAGCCGCCAACGATTTCAGTGATAATGATGTGGATTTACTTACATCTTTTGAAAAATTGATCAGCCAGGGTGTCGAGTTAATCAGTGAGCGGGAAAAGATTAGGTTGATTAATCAATCTATTTCAGCTCAAAAAGTGTTTCTGGATAGTTTAAATGATGACTTTTCTAAGGGTAACACATATGTAGCTATTGGAAAAGCTTGTAAAAAGGTGTTTGATTATGATCGTCTTTCAATTATTATGGTTGCGCAAGAAAACCAAGATGAAGGAGTTGTGGTTAAAGTTTTCGGTCAACACGATAGTATGCCGGAAGGATATCGATTCCCGCTTTCTGAGGGTATAAATGGGTGGGTAATTCGTAAAAATGAACCTTTGTTACTTGGCGACTTGGAGAAAGGAGATTTATTCAGACCGCGTTATTCGAAGTTGGATAAATCAAATTATGGTTTGCGATCTTTTCTCGGTGTCCCGATAAATTTTCAAAATAAAGTATTTGGAACTATAAGCCTTGAAATTAGACAGCCTGAATACTACACGGAATGGGATCAAAATATTTTGATGATTCTGGCTTCTAATTTTGGGATGGCTTTTTCTGTAATGACAGATTCGTCAATTCAAACAGAAATAATTATTAACAAACAATAAATTGGAGGAAACGTGGCAAAAAGTATATCATTTGCAGACAAAATGGCTAAAAAAGCCAAGGCATCAACCAATACCTGTCCGGTCTGTAATGGAGAATATAAAAGAGTCAAATCTGTGAAATATTTTCAATCTGACTCTTCAGGAAGCTGGAAGTTCAGCCAAAAAATGGTTAATTTATGTAAATGCAATGAAAAAGAGGTTTACTCGCTCTAAATGGATATAAATCTTCAAAAGATAGTTGTAGCTACCAATAATGAAGACAAATTGAATGAAATCAAAATGCTGCTTAATAATTTAAAACTAAATATTTTGAGCAAAAATGATTTTATGGATTTTCCGGAAATGGAAGAAACTGGTGATAGCTTAAAAGCAAACGCTTTGCTAAAAGCAAGAGGAACCTTTCAAGCGACGGGCTTGCCATCAATAGCAGATGACACCGGGCTGGAAGTGAGTGAGCTAAACGGCGCTCCAGGTGTATATTCGAGTCGATACGCGGGAACATCAGCGAGTTATGAAGATAATGTTCGAAAATTATTGAATGAAATGGAAAATGTTCCTATAGAAAGAAGAGGAGCCCAATTTCGCTGCGCTATAGCTTTTGTAGATGGTGAACATGAGTTTACCATTGAAGATGTTTGCAAAGGAATAATTATTCATTCTCCACAAGGCAAAGATGGTTTTGGTTATGACCCCATTTTTTTTGTCCCTGAATATGGAAAATCCTTTGCTGAGATGTCGCCTGAATTGAAAAATAACATCAGCCATCGCGGGAAAGCTTTAACTAAAATTAAACCCTATTTATCTGAGTATTTTGAAGCAAAGGTAGTTCATCAAAAATAAAATAATTAAATGAAGAGAAATATGAACAAAATTGTTTGAAATTTAGTTACCTAAAACATAAATTATGATCTTTGAAAAAATCGGGGCGTAGCGCAGTCCGGCAGCGCATCTGCTTTGGGAGCAGAGGGTCGGAGGTTCAAATCCTCTCGCCCCGACCATTCTTGTAACTATTCCATTTAAGTCAGGAATTACTAGTAGCAGGTAGTGGTTAAATGCAAGATAAAAGTGCACCGGTTAGTTTAAGTTTATTTTTCGTAGTTTTGTTAATAAGAAAAGATTTTTCATAAAGGATTTTCTGTTGTTTATC
>JADFJB010000030.1 GCA_022566355.1 candidate division KSB1 bacterium | reverse complement strand
CGTTGGGTTAAAAGATCAACAACCTCATGTTTGACATAACTTGGATGTCGGTTATCAACAATGGCTCCGGTAACTTTATTAATAATACCAATATCGGATTCAGTTTCACGAAGAAAAAGGACGCCTGCATCCGAACTGACCTCACCGCCGTCAAAGTCAACTTCAACCTTTTTGCTAGAAATTTCTGTAAAAAGCATCAGTTGTTTAGTATATATTCTTCCATAGCTGTTTCTCGAACTTTGTTATTATTTTTGTTATTGCTTAACTAAATATAAAACAATACCTTGTAAATGAAAACAGCTTTTTTTATGAATTATCTAGGTTTAATTATTAATGAAAAAGTTTATCCCGTCGTTTTTCGTCCTTTACCACTATTCATATCAACAGAACTCAGCAGTAGATCAGGTAAAGAATCCAAAAAATTATTTCTCAAATCCTTCATTTTATCTAAACTAATGTGATACTAAGTGACTAAGAGTTCAAAAGTTATATCACAAGCTCCCGGAAGAGTTTGTCTCTTTGGTGAACACCAGGATTATTTGGAATTACCGGTTATTGCTGCCGCAATTAGCAAATACCTTTGGATAACCGCCGAGAAAAACAATGCTGAGTTTTTTAGAATCCATATGCCAGATATTTGTCAGTCCAGGGAAATTTGGATTCATGAGCCTTTTCATGCGCTACAAAAGCGAGATTATTTCGGATCGATGTTGCGGGTGCTCAAACGATATGGATGTATTCCTAGTTGTGGATACGACATAGAAATTCGTGGTGAGATACCAATAAGCGCGGGCGCCTCAAGTTCCAGCGCTTTGACGGTTGCATGGGGACAGCTTTTGTTAAAATTATTTGGTGCTGATGTGCCAATAGATTCTGATCTGCTAGCTCGTGCTGCATTTACAGCAGAAGTCAAAGAGCACGGAGAACCTGGAGGACTGATGGATCAATTCACCATAAGTAAGGGAAATGTTATCCATATCCAGACATATGGTAATTATAAAATTGAATTCTTAACCAAAGAGTTAGACGGATTGATTGTTGGTGATTCCAAAGTGGAGAAAAAGACACTCCAGGTATTGGCCGGAACAAAGGAAAAGGTATTTGGAGCCATGGAAATCTTAAAAAGAAAAAATCCAGGAATTCAATTATCGCATATAACACCTGAATCTATGATGCAATATCTAAAAGAACTACCTGATACTATCTCCGGATATTTCAAAGCTGCTGTCTTAAACCATTTTTTTACCAAACAGGCACTATTTGAATTTCGAAAAAAGAAAATTAACTTGGCAAAAATCGGTAAGCTAATGAACCAGCATCACGAAATTCTTCGCGATCTGCTAAAGATTACAGTTCCAAAAATAGATAAAATGATAGAAGTTGTACTTTCTAATGGCGCACTTGGCGCTAAAATCAATGGTTCGGGTGGCGGCGGAACTATCGTGGTACTTGCACCTGGAAAAGAAGATCATGTGATTGAAGCGTTAAGGGATGTAGGAGCGGCTGGATTTTCCGTTAAAGTTGACCCGGGAGCGAGAATTGTTTAATGATTGGATAGCATCCGAGAACCACAAAAAATATTATTTTCGAATGTTTTCAGGTTATCCGAGAACCCCAAAACTGTCACCCCCGAGTGCTTTAATCGGAGGTCTATTTTCATTAGTTAAGCACAAAATGGACTCTGATTAAAGCTTGCAGGAGTGACAAGACCGGTTCTCGGACTGCCTGATTTTAATCGGGGATCTATGGGCCTGATATAACAAGATTCCCGATAATCCCGCCCCAGGCGGGACGGGAATGACAGTTTTAAAACAAAGACAAAGTGGTGGGGTTGTTATGCAGTTAATTCCTGTGTAAGAAGTTAAGTTTCTCTTGCGAGTCAGTAAATATCTTATAACTTTGAGATGTTATCAAGAAACTCTATAAAATAACTTATTAGCTGATAAGCTTAAAGTAATTACAATAAGTAAGGAGAAATAGATATGGGTGATAAGGGAAAAAAAGATAAAGGCAGAAGGGAGCAACAAAAAAAGGCCAAGCTTAAGCCAAAGGAAAAACGAAAATTGAAAAGAGACAAGAATAAATAAATGCGTAGTGCTGTCCGGTGACCTTAAATCAAGCACGGAAGTTGTGTGCCAGTTGCTAGAAGAGACAATTCAAACCGGCCGGCGGCCTAACGAATAAGCGTTGCAGTTGACGTGGGCTGGCACGCGTTGCGGAAGTCGATTGCTCCGATAACGGTTTTTGGTTGTTCCAGCGTTGTTGGTTTTGGGTACGCTCACGCAACTGAACTTGGACGTTTTGCTTGAATAAAATGGCCACCTTTTTTTGGTTGGCAAGCTGTTAATAGTAGTTGCATCTTCCTGATTGTTTCCCTTTGTTCCCACCTCCTGCCTCAAGTTCCGACAGCAGTTGCATGAAGCTGCTATGTGAATATTCTCAAAGTGAAGATGATATGATCAGGCCTTATTGGCATTTCCCGAGCTTTTCTATTTGCCGGTGTACCGACTCTGGTGGTGAGTTTGTGGAATGTGGACGATAAGGCAACCGCAATCATAATGAGGGACTTTTATAAGTATATGAAAGCGGGTTTTAACAAGAAACATGCCTTGCGGAGGGCGAAAGTCGATTACCTCAAGGCTCCTAAGGGCAGCCCATATTATTATTTTAAATCAGGGATTGGCAGCCGCTGGATCTAACTGCCCGTCCTGCCCTTAATACCTGGTTAATCGGTATTGTGACCTTTTTAGTATTAGCAACGACTTTGATCATTAAGAGGATGTCTTTTTTTTGTTAATTAAACTAACACTAGGGAGTAACGCAGTATTTTAGCTTAACGCGATTCGAACTAAGAATCTGACGTATACTTTGCGCGGAGAAATGTCATGAGCATTATGCTATTTCCAAAACATAAACTTGTGGCGGTCAATAGTTGCATCTTCCTGATTGCTTTTTTTTGTTCCCACCTCCTGCCTCAAGTTCCACAGCAGTTGCATGAACGCTATGTGAATATTCTCAAACTAATGAGTGAAGATGAATATGATCAGGCTATTATTGAATTTCAACAGCTAATCTCCGAGCATCCTGATTTCCATAAAGCTTACAAAAAGATTGCAGAGGTCTATTTCTTCACAAATAATCTCGAAGCGGGCCAGAACTACTTTGAAAATTTGCTCACAGAGAATCCCAAAAATCCTTATGCGTTATATGCATTGGCCAAAATTGACTTCAAAAGACAAGACTACGAACATGCAATAGAAAAATTTAAAAAATCTATCGAACTTGATGCAAAATTTGCCGACGCATACAAGTATCCTGGCGGACTGCCAGAGGTTTACAGAACAAAAGAGGATTTAAATTCGGCGATTCAATACTTTGGTGAACTCATTCAAGCAGATCCGAAAAATGCCTGTGCTTATTACGGTTTGGCCAATATCCATATAAGAAAGTATGAATGGGATGAAGCATTACGAATACTTACGAAGTCAATCGAACTTGATCCGGAGCTCACTCTGGCATACCAATCAATGATTTACAGTCTTTTTCGCACGGCTAGATATGACAAAGTTCTCGCAACTAGCGAAGAGTTGCTTAAAGTAGCAGATAGAATTGACGACATTGAAGCTATTTCGTATGCAACCATGATGATTGGCAATGCTTATTTAGTTCAAGGGGATTATTTTAAAGCTTTGTATCATCTCAATGAGGCTTTAAAGCACGCGCAAGAGATCGGATCCAAAAGTAGAGAGGCGACATGTTTACAAAACATTGCAGCTGTTTATGCTATGTCCGCAAATTTCCCAAAAGCCCTGAAATATTTTATAGAAGCATTACAATTAGCAAAAAAAACCGGCAATAAGTTTAGTGAAGTTCAAATGTTAAATAATATTGGCAATGTTTACAAAGATCAGGGGGGAAAGCCCCAGCAAGCTCTAAAATATTATCGAGAGGCCCTGGAAAGTGCAAAGAAAAACAAATTAAAGTATGAAGAAAGTCTTGTTCTTTCCAACATGGCTGAGGTATATCAAAAAAGAAGTGATTACGATAAAGCTATAGCATATCAAAATAATGCGTTAAGAATCGCCAAAGAAATTGGAGACAAGTATCTGGAGGGTTATATTCTAAGAAATCTTGGTACACTGAATCAAGATTTAGGAAATGATTCAGCGGCGGTCAATTATCTGTATGAAGCACTTGAAATTGGCATTGAAACCAAAGATGTGCAAATCATTTGGGAAACCCAGGCAGGACTCGGTTCATGCTATGAAAAACAAGGTGACTTGCAAAGAGCCATCACTCATTATGTAAATGCTATTGCCATATATGATTCTGTCAGAAACAGCCTGGACATAGAGTCCCTACGAAACAATTATTTAGAGGACAAATATGAAGCCTATCCATCTATCGTTCAACTTTTAGCCCATAGTGGAAAATATAAAGACGCATTTATTTATGCCGAAAAATATAAGGCTAAAACGATGCTGGGCATCCTATCGCAAGGCCGAAACCTTTTCAGTGAGTTGCTTTCAGACACACTGAAAGCGCAGTTGCAGCAAATCACATCCCAACATGAATCCGCACATACAGAACTTTCTAAAGAACTTTCAAAAACTGCAAGAAACAAAGACAAAATTTTTTCGTTAGATCAAAAAATCACGGATTTGGAACTAAAAAAAGTCGCCATCATGGAAGATTTTAAAAATAAGCACCGCACGTACTATCAGCTTACATCTCCTGAAATATTGGGGCTTGATGACCTCCAGCACCGAATTTTGGATGATGGCCAAGCTGTCGTTGAATATATTTTGGGGCCAGAAAAAATGTCTGTTTTTGTGATTACCATCGATACCTTAGTTTACTCCCAAGTGGCTGTAGATCGAGAAGGACTCCAGACAATGTTAGCTGATCTGAGCCCCATTTTTGGATTTCAAAACTCCGGTGAACAAGCCCGCGAACAAACCTTTACCCCACAACCGGCCGATTTTTCTATCTTCTCTGCCCATGCTCTGTATGAAGTCCTTATCAAACCGGTCGAGAAATGGCTGCAAGATACTAAAGAACTGATCATCGTGCCAGATGACATCCTATTCTATTTGCCTTTTGAAATGTTGGTGTTCGATACTACCGGCGTTGAAAGCCCTTACGACTACGAGAACGCCAAATTCTTGTTGGAAAAATTTGATGTTTCCTATGTCTCTTCTGCAAGTCTATTGGAACCGGGTTTGCAGACACTGAGAAAACCCAACAAAGGAATTCTGGCTATGGGCAATCCTGATTTTGGCCCACAACCGGTTGAACCAGAGCAAGGGGAACTTTTGGCCTCGAAAGAGTCCATTACTGGTGGCAGGGTTAAAAGGGAAAGTCTGTTCTCATTACCAGACTCAGAAACAGAGGTCAAAGCCATTGGTAGAGTGTTACGTGGCTTAAGCAATAATATCTTTACTGGCAATCGAGCCACAGAAGAAAATTTCAAGCTCAAAGCCACGGATTATCGCATCCTACATCTCGCGACCCACTTCGTGCCTAATGATAACCAGCCTCTCTATTCAAAAATCGTGTTAACTCAGAATGACAAGTCGGAAGAGGACGGCTATCTACAAACTTATGAAGTATTTAATATGAATTTGAACGCCGATTTGGTGGTTCTAAGCGCCTGTAATACGGCATTAGGCAAACCTCGAAAAGGCGAAGGCCTTATTGGCATTTCCCGAGCTTTTCTATTTGCCGGTGTACCGAGTCTGGTGGTGAGTTTGTGGAATGTGGACGATAAGGCAACCGCAATCATAATGAGGGACTTTTATAAGTACATGAAATCGGGTTTTAACAAGAAGCATGCCTTGCGGAGGGCGAAAGTCGATTACCTCAGAGCTTCTAAAGGCAGCCCTTATTATTGGGCGCCATTTATTTTAATCGGGGATTGGCAGCCGCTGGATCTAACTACACGTCCTGCCCTTACCCTTAATACCTGGTTAATCGGTATTGTGACCTTATTGGTAATAGCTACGACTTTGATCATTAAGAGGAAGTCTCTTTTTCGTTAATTACATTTTATTCATTAAACTTACCTTAGGGAGGTAACTATGGAAAAGAAACAACAAAACTTATTTAGTAGTGGAAAGGGGAAACTCCTAATTGGAGTTGCGGTTGTGGCTGTCATTTTTATTGGGTATTTTTCGTATAAGGGCCCCACACCATCTGATGAGTATTTTTCGGGAACCAGTCGCGGAGACGTTCGTGGAGTTGAAAAAGCAAAAAAATATCAGGCTGAACAGATGAACTATCAGGATGTGCTACTGAAAAATCCAGAGCTTCAGAACTTGCTGCAAAGTGACAAGGTTCAGGAGTTGCTAAAGAATTCCGATTTCCGTAAGTTAATGGCTGACAGTCGTTATGCGGTGGCTTGGAGCAACATCCTGGCCGATGATAAAACTCGTGAGTTGATGGCAGATAGCCGGTACGCGGTGGCATGGAGCGACTTGCTGGCCAATGATAAATCTCGTGAAATGATGGCCGATAGCCGTTACGCGATGGCGTGGAGTAATCTGCTGGCGGACGACAAGTTTCGTAATTTGATGGCAGATAGCCGTTACGCGGTGGCATGGAGCGACTTGCGATCCGATGAGAACCTGCGTCAACAGATTGCAGAATCCAAGTTTACAGAGCTGACGGCCGATAGCCGCTACGCTGTAGCATGGAGTAACTTGCTGGAGAACCAGGATTTTAGCCAGCTGCTAAATGATACCAATTTTCGTAAGTTAATGGCTGATAGTCGTTATGCGGTGGCTTGGAGCAACATGCTGGCCGATGATAACCTTCGTGAGTTGATGGCGGATAGCCGGTATGCATTGGCATGGAGCAATTTGCTGGCCAATGATAAATATCGTGAACTGATGGCCGATTCCCGCTATGCAGTGGCATGGAGTAATGTGCTAGCCAACCAAGACTATGCGAAACTGATGGCCGATAGCCGTTACGCGGTGGCCTGGAGCAATTTGTTGAAGAACGATGAGTTTCAAACACTGATGGCAGAAGAAGGGTTGAGAGAGCTGACAGCAAAGTAGAGTTTTGTTTATTGCCAGAATAAAATTTGTATTGTGCATCCTTTGCAAATACAGAATAAGTAGATTTCCTTGATAAAGGAGATGCCATAGTCAGAACTATGGTATCTCCTTATTTGTATTAGACATACCCTGTCAACACAGATTTTTGGATATCCCCCAATAGAGGTTTGTGAAATTTATTTCTCATCATTGATCTGCTAGAATAGAACAAAATTCTAATCTTATGAATTACGAGACAAGAAGAACTTTATCCAGTCACAAATTATTCGCAATTTTACAGATAATGCTCTTTTTATCTTCGTCTGTACTTTATGCTCAATTAAATTCACTACAAACAAAAAACTTAAGGCTAATCTACTACACAAAAGCACACGAATACATAGTGCCTCACTTAGCCCGTTGTTTTGAAAATGCTTTAAACTTCCACAGCAATCTCTTTAATTACACACCTTCCGAGAAAGTTACTGTCCTGCTGCAAGATTTTGGTGATTATGGAAATGCCGGAGCAAAACCTCTTCCCAACAATCTCATTCATGTTGGAATTGCACCCTTCAGCTATGCATTTGGGACCATGCCCTCCAATGAAAGAATGAATTGGATGATGAATCATGAGTTAGTTCATATTGTTGTCGGCGACAAGGCTGCCGGGGCGGACAATTTTTTTCGTTCACTTTTCTTAGGAAAGGTTGCTCCTACCGCAGAGAACCCTATGTCCATTCTTTATAGTTATTTGACTACTCCGCGCTGGTATTCTCCACGTTGGTATCATGAAGGGATTGCGGTTTTCCTGGAGACCTGGATGGCCGGCGGATTGGGTCGTGCGCTTAGCGCATATGATGAAATGGTGTTCAGAACCATGGTTCGCGACCGCAGTTACATTTATGACGTCGTCGGCTTGGAATCGGAGGGAACGACGATTGATTTTCAGGTAGGTGCAAACTCTTATCTTTATGGAACCCGTTTCATGAGTTATCTTTCGAATCAATATGGACCGGAAAAACTATTAAAATGGGTTTCCCGTGAACCTGGTAGTAAAAGATATTTTGCTGCGCAATTTAAGCATGTCTATGGAGTTTCACTGGATGAAGAATGGTCTCGATGGATCGCGTGGGAACATCAATGGCAACAGGCAAATCTTGATTCAATTCGATTGCATCCCACGACTCCTTTTCTTCCAATATCGCGCAGAGCCCTGGGTTCGGTATCTCGTGCATATTACGATTCAGCAGAAAGGAAAATCTACGCAGCAATAAACTATCCAGGACAAATTGCTCATATCGCTTCCATCGATATCGAATCTGGTGCGATTGAAAAGTTATGTAATATAAAGGGATCTGCTATATATGATGTAGCCTCATTGGCCTACGATAGATCCAGCGGTACCTTATTCTATACAACCGATAATAATCGCTGGCGAGATTTGAATGCTTTGGACATTAAAACACGCAAATCGAAGAGACTCATAAAAAATGCGAGAACGGGAGACCTGGCATTTAATGAAGCAGACAAATCAATTTGGGGTGTACGGCACTTTAATGGAATATCTACACTGGTACGCATTCCTTATCCATATAAGAAGTGGAATCAAATCTACACCTTTCCTTATGGAAGGGATATTTTTGATATAGATATCTCGCCGGATGGTTCAACTATTACAGCAGCCCTGGTTGAAGTTAGTGGCAGACAAAAACTCATTAAAATGCATGTAGAAAAACTACTGAATGGGGATGCCGCCAACGACGAACCCCCTTATGAGGTTATTTTTGATTTTGAAAACAGTTCACCCGCCGGCTTTGTTTTTTCGCAAGATGGCAAACACCTCTACGGCTCCTCTTATTACAGCGGTGTCTCTAATATTTATCGTTACGACTTTGAAACCGACGCTATGGAAATATTGAGCAATTGCGAAACCGGTTTATTTAGGCCCGTCCCTATCTCAAGTGTTGGACTGATCGCATTTCGATATACCGGAAAAGGATTTGTCCCGGTCGCAGTGCCAATTCAGCCGCCGGAGCATGTTAGCGCCATTAGATTCTTGGGAAACGAAATAGCCAAAAATCATCCCATTGTTAAAAGTTGGACGCTTAAATCGCCTGCACTAATTAACATCGATTCACTTACTACTTCGTCTGGTAATTATAGTACAATAAGAAATATAGAACTTACTTCTGCCTACCCAATTGTTGAGGGGTTCAAAGATTTTGCCGCTGTTGGGATTCGCCTTGATTTCTCTGATCGACTCGGATTATCCGGCTTTGATATTACTACTTCGTATTCCCCTGATACCGATCTGCCTGAAGAAGAAAGGATACACGTAGGGATTAATTTACAACACTTGCAGTTGAAATTAATGGCAACCTATAATGGTGCCGATTTCTATGATTTGTTTGGTCCAACTAAAACAAGTCGCAGAGGCTATTCTGTAGGGCTGCAATATAAAAAAACATTACTATACGATCAACCCAAAGCTATGGATCTGAGTCTTCGTATAAGTGGTTATGGGAATTTAGAAACGTTACCAGATTTTCAGAATGTAGTAGCAACATTTGATAAGTTGTTGTCTATCAATTTAAAGTTGAATTATCAATATCAACAGTCATCTCTTGGGGCCGTCGATTATGATAAGGGTCTTAAATGGCAGATTATAACCCACAATAATTTTGTTAATAAAAAGAACTTCCCACGTATATACACGAACTTCGATTATGGCATCCCGCTTCCGATTAATTATACTTCAATCTGGGTGAGAACCTCTGTTGGCTATTCTTTTGGAGACAGAGATGATCCTTTTGCGAATTTCTTTTTTGGTGGCTTTGGGAACAACTGGGCTGATTATTTATCCATAAAACGTTATAGAGAATATTATAGCTTTCCAGGTGTGGAACTCAATGCCATTGGCGCTAAAAATTATGGCAAAGTGATACTTGAATGGAATTTGCCTCCAATTAGATTTCGTCGTTTTGGTTTTCCAGCTCTCTACTTTAATTGGACACGAATTTCAGTTTTTTCGATGGGTATTAGGACAAATTTTGATCGCAAAGAGGGTAGCAGAACGCTTATTAACCTTGGTGGGCAGTTAGATTTTAGACTAGTCTTGTTTTCACATTTTAGATCAACGTTCTCACTTGGATATGCTTTTGCTTTTGAGAGGGATGAAAGCGTTTCAAAGGAATTTATGATTTCATTGAAGATACTTTGATTGAGTTAAGTAAAATGGCCGTCGGCTTAATTAGTGGTCTGTTTCATAAATTCAGTGACGTATTTTTAAACGGAGCCTAGAAGCTGTAGTCATTTGTTTATCTCAATTACCCCTTCTAACCTCCCCTTATCAAGGGGAGGAATTTCCCCTCCTTGTTTAAGGAGGGGGTAGGGGAGATTTAATAATATTGATAAGTACAATTTTAATAGGTTACAGTAATTATGTTTTTTATATACTTAGTTACTGCTTTAATAACGATCGATTAGTGGTAACTTCCTCAGAATTCCGGCAGATTATTTTGAATGAAAAATAATATAATAATTGGGAAATCCATCTCCCATACGCTCCGGGGAGATATAGGAAGAAGTGCCATTGCAAAAGGTGTGCTTGAGCCTTTTGCGGTAAAGAACTGGTAGCACTTACACTCAGCCGTGCTCGGTTTTGACGAAAACTCAGAGAAAAAACGATTACCTAACTTTGCGTGCAGGCGACGCTTACTCATTTGCGTTTTTTAAGGTTTCGTGATTGGGCAAGCCTTGATTTCCTTAGTTTAGCTATTTCAGTGGAAAAATTCCGCGTGTCTGGCTCCCACGTTATGTAAAACGCACGGGTTCGAGTCCCGTCACCCGCTCTAAGGATAGGCTGTTTTTACGTGCTATGAAATTATGTTATTAATGCTAGAATGAACCGTACTATCATCAGTCGTATTGTTGGGAATGTTGGAATACTTAAACGGGAAAGTTAAATCAATTCACCGAAAGATAATCTTGTTTGAGGCTCTTAGTGCTAATACACTCAATCACACCTCAACTCTCAACACTTCCAACGGCGGACGATCAACTACCCCCTTACTGTTTAGCATTCCCAGTAAAATTGTCAATCCGATCACAACAATTGCGATGATAATAAGCGGTAAGAAAGAGGGTAGAAATGGCGCATTGAATACAAACTTGGTCAATGCCCAGCTCCCTGCCAAAGATAATAGTAGTCCTGTAATAACAGCCAACGAGCCCAGGTAGAAATACTCCAGCACTGTAATTTTGATGATCTGCGATTTGCTGGCACCCAAGGTACGGAGTAAAACACTTTCTTGAATTCGTTGATAGCGGCCTGTACTGACGGCCCCAAGAAGAACGGTTAATCCCGTAAAAATACTGAATGAAGCCATAAACCGGATCACAAAACCAATCTTGCTTAAAACGGAATCCAGTGTAGATAAAATCAAGGCAAGATCGATAACGGAAATATTGGGAAAGGCTTGCACAAGAGCTCGCTGGAAATCAGCTGATTTCTGAGGATCTTCCACACGAGTTACCAGTGCATGAATTTGTGGAGCATCTTCGAGGACACCGGTAGGAAATATAATGAAAAAATTTGTTCGAATGCGACGCCAATCCACTTTTCTAACACTGCCGACAACTGTCCGAATTGGCACTCCCTGCACATCGAAAACAATTTCATCTCCCAGGTTTACTTCCAGATCCTCTGCAATATCCGCTTCCAAAGAAACAAAGATAGTATCAGAAGGATCCTCAACGATTCCACGAAATTGACCCTCTAATAAAGTCTCGGCATCAGTAAGGCGATCTCGGTAGGTGGAACGGAATTCACGTCGTAATGCCCATTTCGAAATTGTCGAAGTCGAATCGTTGCGAATCTCTTCGTAGGTCCTGCCCTTTACTTCTGCAATTCGCATAGTCACTATCGGAGTAATCTCTACAATGGTCAACCCATTTGATCGTACCAGATCTTCAAGATCTTTAATTTGGTCGGTCTGGATATCCCACAACACCATATTGGGTTTATTGCCGGAACTGGTTAATTCGACTTCATTTATAAGGGTATCATGGATAAGGAAAAGGGTGGAAATTAAAAAAGTTCCAAGCCCTAATGACAAAATCATTGTTAATGTTTGGTTATTGGGTCGATATAAATTGGCAAAACTTTGGCGCCAAACATAACGCCAGGATTTTGGAAAATATTTCCGAGTGAGTTTCATAACAAGTTTCGATAATCCAACCAGTAATCCAAATGCAACAAATAAAGCGACTGCAAAGCCAACGCCAACGTAGAATTCTTTTGTATTTAAAATACTAAAAGCAGTGATTGCAATCGCAATCGTTGCATAGATCCAAAAACGCAGCCAATCTTTTCGCACAGGGTTTGTTTCTTCAAATGAAGAACGCAAGGTTAGAAGAGGAGATATCTTACGAACGGAAATAAGTGGAATGAGTGCAAATAGCATTGCCATTCCGAATCCAATCGTAACTCCTTGTAAAACTGCTGCCAGAGAGATCTTAAATTCAATGTCAACAGGTATTAAGTTTCCGAAAATTTTTGGTAAAATCGTCTGAATAAAAACGCCTAGAAATGTGCCGATCATTGCACCTACTAATCCCATTGAGCCGGCTTGAATTAAGTAAATTAAGAAAGACTGCTTTGTACTTGCACCCAGGCAGCGGAGAATAGCGATAGTATCCAACTTTTGTCTGATATAAACGTTAACTGCACTTACAACCCCGATACAGCCCAATAACAAAGCTATAAAACCGATTAAATTAAGGAATTGGTAAAAGTTTTTAAATGCCTGGCCAAGATTTTCTTTGCGGGATTCTACGGTTTCGCTTCTTAACCTGTATTTGGTGAGTTGAGGTTGAATTGTGTCGATTAATTGTTCGATGTCTGTTTCATTCGCAAATTTAAAGAATATTTGATAGTAAGCTAAACTGCCTGGCTGAATAAGCCGGGTTTTTTCCAGATATTCCATTGGAATATAAACACGCGGGGCAAAAATTGAGTTTAAGGCAGCCTCCCCGGGAATTTTAATTAATGCACCTGCAACCTGAAATGTAAATGCACCAATCTGCACGGAATCACCGACTGTTATGTCAAATTGCAGCATTAAGGCTTCTTCCAGTAAGGCGCTTGTGCTATATCTAAAATTAGTGGCTGCTTCCGGAGGAACCGTCTCGAAGCTGCCATAATAAGGGAAATCACCCTTAAGTGATCGGACCCTGACTAACCGCGTGCCACCATTCTTGGGAAAATAGATCATGGAAGTGAAACTGGTGATTTTAGATTGATCACCACCGAGAGAATCCAAAAGCTGAATTTCCTGTTCTGTAAATGCATGTTGGCTATTGATAAGCAAATCCGCCCCAAGCAGATCTTTTGATTGGTCATTGACAGCCTGCTCTACATTTTTACTGAGGGAAGTGATGGCAACAAGTGCGGCAATTCCAAGGATGATCGAAGACATAAACAAAAATAGGCGCTTGCGGTGGGTCCGACTGTCCCGCCAGGCCATTTTCCATATCCAGTATTTGTTATTTGGAGAATTCATAAACTCAAAAGAAAATCGGTTTGTTAAAACTAAAAATGAGTTGTCTGCTCCTGAATTATCTCATCCGAAGCCAGGGAGCCACCTTTCAAATGAATGTTTCGTTGCGCTCTTTTCGCCAGCTCCAGGTTATGAGTAACCAATACTAAGGTAGTGCCAATTTCCTGGTTAAGGTGGAACATTAAATTTGAAATATTTTCGCTGGTTTCGGTATCCAGATTTCCGGTTGGTTCATCTGCAAAAAGAATCTTTGGACGGTTAATAAACGCTCTGGCAATAGCCACTCTTTGCTGCTCTCCGCCCGATAATTGAACCGGGTAATGATTCAATCGATCTCCCAGTTCAACTTGGTTCAATAAATCCGCAGCCTGGTCATATACATGGTTCTCCCCTCGCAATTCGAGAGGAACCATAACATTTTCGATGGCAGAAAGAGTTGGGATCAATTGAAAATTTTGAAAAATGAAACCGACAAATTGATTGCGCATTTTTGCACGTTCATCTTCGCTAAGTTCCTCTAATAAAACTCCATGTAGTTTTATTGAACCGGAAGTAGGCTGGTCTAAACCTGCACAAAGTCCGATCAAAGTGGTTTTCCCGCTTCCGGAAGGTCCGACAATCGCAGTTGTTGATCCAGCCGAAATCTCCAACGAAATATCATTTAAAACCGTTAAAGTACGTTCTCCACTTTGATATGATTTGGTTAAGTTTTGAACTTGTAGAATCATATCCATAAGGTATTTGAAATAATTATTCTAAAGGATTTTATGAGTTAAATGTAAATATAAAAAATTATTTTGCAATAAATAACGTTAATTGTTATTAATAGTTGCAAACAAAGGATTAAAACCTGGTGTTTAGGAAAGTAAAAAAAATAATAGCAGTTAGCATTTTCATTTTTGGATGTTCGGTAATCTTATGCGATGAATGTGATGCCCAGCGTAAAACAATTTTGTTTTTAGGTAATAGTCTGTCGGCTGGCTACGGATTGGAACCCTCCCAGGCCTTTCCCTCTTTGATTCAACAGAAAATTGATACACTTGGATGGAAATTCAAAGTGGTTAATGCCGGATTAAGCGGTGACACATCGGCCGGTGGATTGCGCAGGATCCAATGGCTATTTCGCCAATCCATCGATGTATTAGTGCTTGAACTTGGAGGAAACGATGGGCTCAGAGGTATTTCTCTTGATGAAACCAGGAAAAATTTGCAGGCAATTATCGACAAAACCAAAATAAAATACCCTATGGCAAGAGTTTTAATTGCTGGCATGAAGGTGCCACCGAATATGGGTGAGCGATATAGCCATAAATTTCAAGCACTTTTTACTGAGTTAGCGAAAAATAATAAAGCCGAATTAATCCCTTTTTTATTAAAAGATGTGGGGGGGATTACTGAATTGAATCTTCCGGATCGCATTCATCCAACGATAGAAGGGCATAAGATCGTAGCGGAAAATGTATGGAAAGAACTCAAACCTATTTTGGTTGAATTAAACGGATTGAAACCAGATCAGGTCGATGCTAAAAATAAGAAATAAAAATTAGATAAATATACAATTATTTAATAATAATTTATTGTTTTTCTTATAATTAAGCAAAAATCAATATAGAGGAATAATGCCTGAAAACTTTCTTATTTATGGATCAAACGGATATACCGGAAATTTAATTGTACAATTAGCTGCAGAGCAGGGATTAGACCCGGTATTGGCAGGCAGAAGCATAGAAAAAATTTCTATTCAAGCCAGAGGATTTGGTTTTGAGCATAATGCATTTTCATTAGAAATGACCGAGGCATTGCATCAAGCCCTTGAATATGTAGATGTCGTACTTCATTGTGCCGGTCCTTTTGCTCATACCTCTAAACAGATGGTTGATGCATGTATCCAAACCAAAACTCATTACATTGATATAACAGGAGAAGCGGCAGTTTTTGAGGCAATAGCTGCCCGGGACGAAGAGGCAAAAGAAACTGGTGTGATGTTACTCCCAGGAGTTGGTTTTGATGTGGTACCAACGGATTGTATGGCTTCATATCTCAAAAATTCCTTACCTGAAGCCAATCGCTTGACCATGGCTCTATATAACTCGGGTGGGCTTCATCTTTCGCGAGGTACTGCCACTACCATGGTAGAGAACATAAACCAAGGTGGCTTGATTAGAAAAGATGGCATTTTGACCAAAGTCCCGGCAGCCTGGAAAAGCAAGATGATCGATTTTGGACAAGGGCCGCAATTAACAGTGACCATACCATGGGGGGATGTGTCAACAGCTTATTATACAACCGGAATTCCAAATATTGAAGTCTACGCGGCAGTTTCTAATTCGGTTCATCGTGGTATGAAAGCAACCCGGCTTTTAGGATGGTTGTTGAGCGCTGCACCACTTCAATATTTAATGAAGAGACGAATCGAATCAGGCCCTCCCGGGCCAACTGATGAATTTCGTAAAAATGGTCGTTCGTTTATCTGGGGTCAGGTAGAAGATGAAGAGGGGAATACGATCATTTCCAGGCTGGAAACTCCTGAAGCTTATACCTTAACAGCAATGACCGCCTTGTCCGCAGTACGAAGAATCTTCGAGGGTCAGGTTAAGCCAGGATTTCAAACGCCGTCTCTTGTATTTGGCTCCGACTTTATTCTGGAATATGCCGGGGTGGTATGGGAAGATGTAGAAACGTGAAACGTAAGACGGCAGACGTGAAACTAAAAAAACTTTAAAACTTATAAATCAGATCTTATTGTAATTTCATATAGTTAACTTTCTTGCTGAATGTCATTTCGAGGAGTTTACGACGAGAAATCTTAATGATCCAGTTCTAAATATGACATGATTTGAGACAAGATTTCTCCTTGCTTTGTTTTATAGAAATGGTCATTCTATTAATTTTTCAAAGTCTCTTATAACCACAAATAAAGTACTTTATGAAGTTTAAAGCTCTCGTCGTCAGAGAAACATCAGATCATCAATTTTTGCGTGGAATTGAAGAAAAAGATATCCATGATCTTCCTCCCGGGGAGGTTTTGATTCAAGTTAAATATTCTTCACTGAACTATAAAGATGCTCTTTCTGCCATTGGCAATAAAGGGGTTACAAAAAAATATCCTCATACACCCGGTGTCGACGCCGCTGGAATCGTAACAGAAGGTGATGGACAGAAGTTCCGAATTGGTGATGAAGTAATCGTTACGGGTTATGAATTAGGCAGCAATACGGATGGTGGATACGGAGAATATATTCGAGTACCCGTTGATTGGGTCGTAAAAAAACCCAACAAACTGTCTTTAAAAGAGTGTATGAGTTATGGGACAGCCGGATTTACAGCGGGCCAATGCTTGTTCAATTTTGAGAAGGTGGATATTGTCCCTGAAAATGGCGAGATATTGGTAACCGGGGCAACGGGCGGTGTAGGTTGCCTGGCTGTTGCGATACTCTCAAAATCAGGTTACAATGTTGTAGCGGCGACGGGAAAACTCGATCAAAAAGGATTTCTCGAACAATTGGGCGCAAAACAGTTAATTCACCGCGATGAAATATTGGATAAAAGTAAGGACCCATTGTTAAAATCTCGCTGGGCCGGTGTGGTAGATACAGTCGGCGGCAATTACCTGGCATCTGCGCTAAAAGCTACCAAACATCGCGGGGCAGTTGCAGTTTGTGGGTTAGTGGCTTCGCATGAGTTAAATACTACGGTATTTCCATTTATACTGCGTGGTGTTAAGCTTCTTGGCATCGATTCAGCCTGGTGCCCGATGGAAAGCCGGCTGAAAATTTGGGACCACCTGGCTGGAGATTGGAAAATTAATTCGTTTGATGAAATAGTCCAGGAATGCACGTTAGAACAATTGGACGATCAGATCGATCTGATCCTGAAAGGAAAGGTTCGTGGCAGAATCGTTGTAAAACACCAGCTTTGATTTGATACGCCACTTTTTTATTGATCTCCCAGCGAATGATAATTTGTTACCATTCGCCATTTTCTTCCGTATCTTCATTTTTGTTTCATCGATCATAATTATTTATTGTTGGAGTGCTAATGTTTAAGAATTATATACTGATCGCAATTCGAAATCTACAGCGGCACAAAAGTTATTCTTTCATCAATATTTTTGGTTTGGCTATTGGAATGGCATGCTGTTTATTGATTTTTCTTTATGTTCAGGATGAGTTTAGCTATGATAAATATCATACAAATTCGGATAATATTTATCGGTTAGCCCTTGAAGGGTACGCTTCGAATACCAGCCAAAAAATCAATACAGCCCGTTCAGGATCACCCTGGGGACCGGTTTTAGTAAAAGACTATCCGGGTGTTTTGAATGCTGTGCGATTTAAAACACCTTTGAGCAGATGGCTTATAACTTATGAGGGCAAGAAATTTTATGAAAAAGGATTTTATTTTGCCGATGCATCTGTATTTGAAGTGTTTGATTTTGAACTGATCCATGGCAATCCTGCTACAGCTTTGACAGCTCCAAATACTGTGGTTATCAGCGAAGCAATGGCCAAGAAATATTTTGGAAATAATGATCCCGTCGGTAAAGTAATCTCGGCTGATTTGGTGTATGATTTCACTATCACAGGTATTGTAAAAAATACACCGCGAAACTCACACATAAAATTTGATTTCCTCGGCTCTTTTGCGACACTCGAAGGCCCGGCAAACAAGCAGGGCGCTTTTATTTATGGCGGTAATCTCTCGGATATGAGTAATTTTGCTTTGAATATTGATGTTTATACTTACCTGCAATTAGATGAGAATTATACTGTTTCTGAATTTGAAGCAATGATGCCCGGTTTTTTAAATAAGTATTTAGGCGATATCATTAAAAACCTTGGCATCAAATTACAGCCGTATCTACAACCATTGGAGGAAATCCATTTACGCTCTAATCTCGACGCTGAAATTGCAGCGAACAGCGATATTAGCTACGTCTATATTTTTTCAGCAATCTCACTTTTTATCTTGTTGATCGCTTGCGTCAATTTTATGAACCTCGCAACTGCCCGTTCTGCTAATCGAGCCAAGGAAGTAGGCCTGAGAAAAGTTGTCGGCTCCGATCGAAAGCAAATCATTATACAATTTTTAGGCGAGTGCATTTTCCTTTCGTTTCTATCATTAGTACTGGCTATTGGATTATTGTACCTTCTGTTGCCGATTTTTAACACAATAGCTATGAAAGAGTTACATCTCAGTTTTTCTTTTTTATTTATTTTGGGATTAACCGGGCTTGTATTACTGGTCGGTGTTGTTGCTGGCAGCTATCCTGCTTTCTTTTTGTCGGCTTTTCGGCCGGCAACGGTGCTTAAGGGATCCCTAAAAGCCGGCGCTTCCAATAGTCGTCTTAGACAATTTCTAGTGGTTGTCCAGTTTACACTATCAATACTGTTTATCATCGGCACTGGCATTGTATATAGTCAATTAGAATATATTCAGGATAAACGTTTAGGATTTGATAAAGAGCAGGTCATTGTAATCCCAATGGTTGATCCGCCAACTCGTTTTAATTATATGGCCTATAAAAGTGAATTATTTCAAAATTCCAATGTTTCGTTTGTCTCGGCTTCAAACAGCGTACCTGGAGGATTAATTAGCATTAACCTGATTCATCCAGAAGGTATTCCGGCAGGTGACAATATTTCCATCGAGCAACTTATTATCGAACATGATTTTATCAAAACGCTCGGGATAGAAATAGTCCAAGGAAGGGATTTTTCGATTTCATTTGCAACCGATACGATGGAGGCATTCATCATTAACGAAACGGCAGTTCAACAACTCGGTTGGAGCGATTCTCCGCTTGATAAACGAATTCAAATGGGTAATTTTAAAAAAGGAAGAGTCATTGGTGTTGTAAAAGATTTTCATGTTCGTTCCCTGCATCAGAGAATCGAACCGTTACTTATTCATCTAGCGCCAAGTCCCGATCCTTTTATCAATCTTATTATTCGAATCAATCCTGAAAATATTGCCTCTACCTTAATTTTCATTGAAGAAAAATGGCACAAAGTTTATCCAAATCATCCCTTTGAGTACTCTTTTTTAGATGAAGATTTTGATGAATTGTACCGTTCGGAAATCCAGCGCGGTAAAGTATTTATTGCTTTTTCCACCCTGGCTATATTGATAGCCTGTCTTGGTTTGTTAGGATTAGCTGCATTTACCGCCGAACAACGCACCAAAGAAATTGGCATACGCAGGGTTATGGGAGCGTCCATCGGAAGCATAGTCGGGCTGTTGTCTCTCGAATTTGTCAAATTAATACTCGTTGCGAATGTGATCGCCTGGCCGCTGGCATTTCTAATCATGCGCAAATGGTTGGATAATTTTGCCTATCAAACCAATATTGGCATTGATACTTTTATTTTATCCGGATTGATTTCTCTTGTCATTGCGCTCTTGACTGTAAGTTACCAATCCTTTAAAGCTGCGCTGGCAAATCCAGTTGAGGCATTGAAGTATGAATAATTATTTGCTAAAACTAGAAACAAACTTTCTATCAAATTGAAGTTTGTTTTTTTAAGATTAATATAGAATTACGGATTATAAACAGTCTGGAAACAATCGGTTTTTTAAAAGCTATTTTCAAGCAACATTTCAACCACAAAGCTGTCGTATAGAATAATTCAAATGAAAAGAAAATATAAATCGAATGGTAAATAAGTGATCAAAAATTATATAAAAATTGCATTGCGAAATTTACTAAAACACAAAGTCTATTCGTTGATTAATGTCGCAGGTCTTGCGATTGGTATGGCCTGTTGTTTACTTATTCTTTTATATGTAAAAGATGAGCTTAGTTACGATCGCTACCATAAAAATATAGATCGAATATATCGTGTAACTTTACACGGTCGTTTAGCAGGTAGCGATATCAATGTAACCAGTACCTGCAGACCTATGGCTGCTGCCCTAATCAATGAATATCCTGAAGTCGAATTTGCTTTACGCTTAAGACAGATGTCTAGAACTGTTCTCGTAAGTCGTGGCGATAAATATTTTAATGAAAATCGAGTATTTTATGCTGACTCAACTTATTTTGACGTATTTACTCTTCCGTTACTTAGGGGGAATGCCAAAACAGCACTTACAGCTCCAAATTCAGTAGTGATTCCGGAAGCAACGGCTTTGAAATATTTCGGTGATGAGGATCCGATAGGGAAGACACTAACATTCAATAACACGACGGATTATAAGGTCACCGGCGTGTCAGAAAATATTCCGTCTAATTCTCATTTTCATTTTGACTTCCTGGCATCATTTGTTTCGCTGGATGACCATAACAGTACGATTTGGATCCAAAATAGTTTGCATACCTATATTGTACTGCAAGAAAATGCTTCAGCAGAACAGCTGAATAACAAATTTCCAGAATTGATTCGAAAATATGTGGCACCGCAAATTGAACAAGCCATGGGAGTAAGTTTTGATGATTTTCTAGAACAGGGTGGAGAATACAATTACTCCCTTCAACCTGTAAAAGATATTCATTTATATTCTCACTTGACCGGAGAATTTGAACCAACCGGGAATGCGGATTACGTGACAATATTCGCTTTAATCGCATTTTTTATTCTGATTCTCGCTTGTATTAACTTTATGAATCTGGCCACAGCGCGCTCTGCTAATCGTGCAAAAGAAGTCGGTCTGCGTAAAGTTGTAGGTTCAAATCAAACGCAATTGATCGCACAGTTTTTGGTAGAATCGATTTTGTTGAGTGCGATGGCAATGATCATCGGGATTTTTCTGGTGAAGTTATTTTTGCCCGGATTTAATAACCTGGCAGCTAAAGAAATCGAAATGAGTTATTTGGGTGACACCTATCTTTCATTAGGAATTTTAATCATTACATTATTTGTAGGTGTTGTGGCTGGCAGTTACCCTGCATTTTTTCTGGCATCTTTTAAACCCATAAACGTATTAAGAGGAAAATTGACCACCGGAATGAAAAGTTCTTCGTTACGGAGTGGACTTGTAGTATTCCAATTCATAATCTCTGTCGGATTAATTATCAGTACGTTGGTTGTAGGTGACCAGTTAGATTATATGAGGAATAAAAATTTGGGATTTGAAAAAGATCAGGTTGTTGTGATTCACAGGGCATCAGCTTTAGGCAATCAACTGGATATATTTGAAAACCAATTGAAGCAGCTGCCGAATATCAATGTAACGACAGCAACTTATCATTTACCAGGGAAACTACCTGACACAAATGCGTTTCAATTGCCAGATGTCCCACAATCTGAAGCTTACCTACTTAGCACATTTTCGGTAGGTTTTGATTTTATAGAAACATTAAGCATCGAAATGGTTGCCGGCCGTAGTTTTTCTAAAGACTTTCCTACAGATTCTTCAGCTTATATTATCAATGAAGCTGCAGTGAAGAAATTTGGCTGGACAGAAGCAATAGGAAAATCAATAATTGAACCAGATCCGGAAGGCGCATCTGTTGGTGAAGTGATTGGCGTCATGAAAGATTTTCATTTTGAATCGCTGCACGAAGTTATTAAACCAGCTATTCTTCGCTTAGCTTCAGGACCAAGGTTTGTAGTTGCTAAAATTAACAGCGATGACATTCCTGGTACAATTGCAGATATCGAGCAGAAATGGGCTGTGCTTGCTCCTAACCAGCCTTTTGAATACACTTTTCTTGATAATGATTTCGACCAGTTATATAAAACCGATCAGCGTGTTGGAAAAATATTCACAATATTCACGATCCTTGGCATATTCGTCGCCTGTCTTGGATTGTTCGGACTGACTTCATTCTCAGCCGAGCAGCGTACCAAAGAAATTGGAATTCGAAAAGCCCTTGGCGCGTCCGTATCCAATATTGTCATCCTGCTTTCAAAAGAATTTACCAAGCTCATCGCAATATCATTTTTTATCGCTGCACCCATATCTTATTTTGTGATGACCAAATGGTTGGAAAATTTTGCTTACACAAGTGGAATTAAACTGCCTACATTTATCTTAGCTGGCGGCATTGTTTGTTTAGTCGCATGGCTGACGATTAGTTATCAATCAATCAAGGCTGCTCTAACGAATCCAGTAAATGCGCTTAAATATGAATGAGTAACCATACTGGGAATTTCACTTGCTAGCATAGATCTCCTTATATACTAAACTTATATGGGGAAAAGAATACGCGGTAATAAATATTGTGGTTGAATTACCGATATCATTATTCAATATTTAAATTAAATGATTTAGTGCTCTTTTTGACTGATTTGTGTTAATCTTATTTATGATTGAGATAACTCCAACAATTTCTATCCCTGAAAATGAGATCGAATTTGATTTCATTCGCTCGTCTGGGCCGGGCGGTCAAAATGTCAACAAAGTTGCTACTGCTGTACAGCTTCGTTTTGATGCAAAGAATTCAGCAGCATTACCGGATGAGGTTCGCGAAAGATTAATTCGGCTAGCCGGTAAAAGAATGACAACCGGCGGAATCCTGATTATTGATGCACGAAGATATCGTAGCCAGGATAAAAATCGTCGAGATGCCATAAATCGTTTGAAAAACCTGATTCAAAAGGCGAGTGAAATTCCTAAAGTGAGAAAGAAAACCAAACCGACACTCGTATCAAAATGGCGTAGATTGCAAGAAAAACGCCAAAGGGGAGAAACCAAAAGGCTAAGAAAGAATATCTCTTCCACGGACGAATAAAGCCTTCTAATTCTTTCATTTCTTCTAACAAAATCTATGGATCAAAACCAAATTTGCCGATAAACTTACAAGTTCTATTTTTTGATTAAGAGGCAGTTTATGAAATTAGAAGATCAAGACCTGGATGTAAAATTCAATTTACCGAAGATTGCATCAATAAGCAGAGAGCGTTTGGAATTTTTGGCTCTTTTGCCAATTTTATTAAATTCCTCGCTGGATACACATGAAGTGATAAGCTTAGCTATCGAACAGCTACAATCTGAAATCAATGCGGAAGCGGTTACGGTATTTTTATTAACACACTCTACAGATGAATTAACTTTTTGGGCGCTGAAGGGAGCAGAAAGTGTGCGCCTAGAAGGAAAAAAAATGCCGTCCAACAGTGGCCTTGTCGGTTGGGTTATTGATAAGCAAGAATCTCTCCTTATTGCAAATGTTAAAAAAGATCCTCGTTTTTTTTCAGACATAGACGAAGAAGGCAATTTTTGTACAACAAGTATAATTTGCACACCCTTGTTGGTTCGTGGCAAAAAAATAATAGGCGCTATCCAAGCTTTAAACAAAGAAGGGGAGCAATCCTTTTGTAAAACCGATTTGAATTTTGTCGAACAATTTTCTCACCAGGTTGCGATGGCCATTGAAAATGCAAACCTTTACGAAGACGCTAAATCCAAATCAAAACAATTGGCAATTATCGATTGGCGAAAAAAAGAAATCATTTCCATCATCAGCCATGAGTTTAGAACACCCTTAAATTTAATTCAAAATGCATCGGAAATGTTAACGATGGATATACTTGATGGGTTGGATAAAACCCAAATTTCTCATACGTTAATAACCGGTGTTAAAAAATTGGATAGTTTGATTTCTCAAATAAGAGATGTTGCGCAAGTTACGGAAGAAAAACTAAAGTTGAACCGGAAAAATATCAATGTTAGGTTACTTTTGGACAAAACGAAACTTCAATTTCAGCAAATTGCCGATCAACGAAATCAAGATTTATCTATTTTTGTGGATGAAAAAGTAGAACTAGTGAATGCAGATTCAACCTTGTTATTGGTTGTTTTGAAGAACCTCATTTCCAATGCTATTCGGTTTTCACCTGATGGAAAATCAATTACTCTCACTGCAAAAAGAACCTGCGGGCAAGTTGAATTTTCCGTTAAGGATGAGGGCATCGGCATTCCAAAAAATCAAATTCCCTGCATTTTTGAAAAGTTCTATGAAGTTGGGGATTTATTAAAACATTCGTCAGGAAATTATGAATTCAAATCTGCAGGTTTAGGGCTGGGATTAGCCACAGTCAAGGCAATTCTTGAAGCCCATAAATCGTCAATTGATGTAGAAAGTGAAATGAACCAGGGGAGTGTGTTTCGTTTTAGATTACCGGTTCCATAGACATTACTTCACAATTTTCTAAAATTCCGCAACTATATTGCCAATGGCGTATTGGCTACTATTTTTTCATAATAATCAATACACTGGCGAACGTACTTGCGTTTATTACCATAACTACCCGGAAAAAAACTTCTTTTAAAACCATATATGATAATATTTCGCAAGGTTTTGGGAGTTAAGTTAAAATGTTCCCATGCCAATATTAATTCTTTGGTAACAGTGGTTTTGCTAACAGTCCGATTATCCGTACAAATCGATGTACTCAAATTATGGTCTAACATTTTTTTGAATGTATGCCTCTTAATGTTTTTTAATGCGGGAATGGTTTGCAAATTGCTAGTTAAACATATCTCTATAGTGACTCGGCGATCGGCAAGATATTGACTAATCTCTTCGATATATTTTTTTTTATCCACGATCTTTTTATCTTCAATTTTTGAAGTATCAAAAAAGTAAAATCCATGACCAATCCGGTCTGCATGTAATTCAGTGATAGCTTGAAAAATGGAAGTGGGCCCATATGCTTCTCCAGCGTGTACGGTTTTAGCCATGAAATTTTCATGTGCGAATTGAAAGGCTCGCCGATGATCCTTTGCCGGATTGCCTTTTTCTGCACCTGCAAGGTCTAAACCGACTATCGGGATCCCAAGCGAATCTCTGATTTTTACGGCTCCTTTAGCCAATTCCAGAGAACATAAACCGGTTATGGTTTTCATATCCATATATAACAGTGAATTTAGAAAATTGGCATAATATTCTGAGTACGATCCAAATGATCGCAGAGCACTGACAATAATTGCGTAATAAAAAGGCGGTTCATCTCCTGATCGAACTCCGGGTCTTTGGTTATATTCATTTTGAGCTTTTAGAAGCCCATTGTTTACACTGGAGATTACCCTCTGCATATCCATGCTTTTATTGATATGAAGCTGAGGTGCGAATCGTACCTCTATATATCGAACGCCTTCGTTTTGATTGTCTTGTGCAAGTTCATAAGCAATTTGCTCTAAAAATTCGGGATTCTGCATTACCGCGCAAGAATATCCAAAAGTTTTTAAATATTCCTCCAAATTGTTATAGTTATCTTTAAAAACAAGTTTGTTCATGCCTGCAACTGTATAGCTGGGCAGTTTGATTTTATCCTTTTTAGCAAATTCAATTAACGTATTTAAGCGAATTGAACCATCGAGGTGAAGATGAATATCTGTTTTAGGCATTAATTGAATTAACTCTGCTAATTGACCATTCGAGTTCATTGAAACCCTTTATATTGACTGTTCATTTTTCCGGCAAATAATTTGATAATTTAAAACTAAACTATGATTGTTTGAATTACCACTCATATGTGATTATTGCCATCCCATCCTTTCTCGAAGCGAATTAATATGAGCAATATGGTGACGTCCATGCCAGGCGTAAAGACTCAGCAGGTCACTTAAATTGAGTTTACCTATTTCCGGATGAATGAATTTAAGTGCAAAATCATCTTCTGTTAATGACTTTAAAAAAAATACCCATCGCTTATGCAGGGATTCCAGCAAGTTGAGTGACATCTCGATGGGCGCTGTTTTTGCATCAAGAATTTCAGCCCACTGGTCTTGATCATATGTCCGGATGGTTGGTTCATCTTCGGTAACTGTTAATTTAAATCGCAGATAGGCATTCAAATGGCTGTCCGGCAGGTGGTGCACAACCTGACGTACAGTCCATCCACCAGGACGATAAGGAGTATCTATCTGTTCTGTAGTTAATCCATCAACCGCATTATTAAGCTGGGTCGGCGCCTTCTCAATTTCTTCAATCCATTTAACGCGCTTTTCTGTTGTAATATCTTTATCAATTTCGAATTGCCCTATTGGATAGCTAAGATTTTCCATATTTTCTCCAAAATAATCCTGATTTCTTTATTCCAGCACATATCTGGGATATGTGGTTTTAGCATTTTCTGCAATTTCCAATTCGATGTCCAAAGTAATATTTGGTTCTTTTTCTGAAGTAGTTGCTAATATTTTCCCGTCAGGATCAATAATCCAGCCATTACCGGCCCAGGGCATGCCATTATGATCAATTCCACATCGATTTGAAGAAATACAATATGCACCGGACATGACGGCGGCAGCGCGTCCACCCGCCAGCCATTTATCGATTGTAGAAACATCGGTTGCCCTGGGACTGACCAAAATATGAACACCATCTTTGGCAAAAGCTCTTGCATGTTCGGTGAACCACATCTCCGTACAAATCATCATTCCGAATTTGACTTTTTTAGATTGAAAAGACTTAAAATTCAAATTGCCACGTTCATACCAGGATGCTTCCCAAAAACAGTTTTCATCCGGTAAGTAATATTTGTGATGGACCGATTGATAGCCATTTTCAGCATCCCAAATAAACCCTTCATTCAAGCGTTTTCCATTATTATTTACAGGACGAGTGCCTATGACAAGGGCAGGGGATAAGTTAGTCAGTTTTTTATGCCATTCATTATGCGCGTCAATTGCTGCTTGCCATATTTGAGGGTCGAATTTTTTTTCCCATGCAATCCAGGAATAGAAGGGCATTTCCGGGAGTAAAACAATCTCGCTTTTTTCAGATTGCACATGGTCTGTGAGGAGGTTCCAGTCTCTTCTTAAGAGCTCTGAATCATTATGCAACTCACAAACTGTAACTTTCATTTTGATTTGACTTTCACCATGTTAATGTTAAATGTGCCCTACAAATCGATTAGGATTAAGATACTTATGCGATATCGACTGTTTTCTTAGTTTAATATTTAATTAAGTTGATGGTAAATACGAATTTAAGATGTAACATTTAAAACCATCTTCTAACTGACGATTTATAGTCAAGGTATTGTTGACCAAATTTATTCTCCAAATATTTTTCTTCTTTTGTAATTACTCCAAAAACGATCATGATGATCGCCGGGATAACCATAAAAAGAATCCAAAGATTGTTCAATACAATACTTATAGCAACATGAAATAAAGTTAAAGATATGTACAATGGATTCCGGCTAATCTTATAAGGCCCGGTGCTTATTATTGCTGTTGTGGACTTATCTGGGCGAATGGATGTATTTACTTTGATGAATTCTCGCCGACTTAATGCAATAATTATTGTGGCAATTAGAATGAAGAGTACACCTATCCATTTTAACCAGATGGTTGATGAAATTGTCAATGGTATAATCTTATTTATCAGCCATCCCAAAAGAATTAACCCTAAATAAATAACGGGAGGTGGAATCATGACTTGTGCATGATCCGGTTGATTATCAGTAATCTTATTTTGGTTTACCATCTTTTTATTCCAGCAGTTGACTTGTTTTGAACGAGTTCCTAGTCATTCAATTTAAGGTATCAATATGTAATTGAAATATTCCAAATTCAAGTTTTGAATTTAGTGAACTAACTGATAAAGATTTCTCTTAAAATCAGGGTTAATTCGAAGATGTCATTTTGCTGAAGTTCATCAATAAAAATTACCAACTTTAAATATTAGACCTTGATTTACTGAATAGTTGATGACGATATCCATGTTTGGTCAATGATTCATCACCTGTTAGATCGAGAAGGCTATCAAGTTGATGCAGTCCAGGGTGGTGATAAAGCTGTCAGAACCATTAAGAAAAGAACACCTGATCTTTTAATTACAGATTTACTCATACCCGAAAAGGAAGGCTTAGAATTAATATGAGAACTTCACAGTAACTATCCAAATTTAAAGATTGTTGCCATTTCCGTTGGAAGCCGTTTTATAACACCTCATAGGCATCTCAAAACAGCCAGATTATTTGGGGCCTCCATGACGTTTGGAAAGCCGATTCAAAGTGCTGAGTTTGCAACTGCTAATGGTAGTTTATTGGATTTCTACGAATAAATAATGTTTGGGGCTACTTGTTTTTCCTCAGGGCGTGATAAATCAACAGTGAACCTAATCCAATCAGTAATAAAGCCCAACCGAAACTGCCAAGCGCAAACCCGCTAATACCAATGATGAGTTCAAAAAAGACCAAACCAACAACAAAGATGATCCCGCCTGTTAATGCCAAACGTCTTCCAGTTTCTACCAGTTTATCCTGATCGGCTATTGTGCCATACATTAATTGGCCTAAACCCACGGCTGTTGGGCCTACCAAAGCCCAGGCATAAGCCCAGCTTTGCCAATGGTTTGTGGTATTTTGGTAAAGGAAAAGGAATCCTAACAATGTTAAAATGCTACCACAAATGGCTAACGGTTCACCCGTTTGCCCCTTGGTTACCAAAGAAAAAGCCAATATCAACATACCAGGCAACAGAATGAAAATTGGCCATCCAAACGGCCAGATATTAATATTTAATAATTCTCCAGCTAAAAACACAACGCCAAGAACAATTAAAGAAACACCCACTGCAATTTTTCTTGTCCCTAAAGCTAACCTTTTACTTTCATCAGGCATTTTAAAATCTCCTTTGATTATGATAACTCATAATGGTTGTTTACGAAATAGATGTTTATTTGATTCAAATTCAAAATTTCACACATTGTCTTGTTAAATATGTTCATGAAGGATGAAAAACAAAGCAAACTATACTTATACTCTTTACAAACCAATTGGACAGATGAAATCGAATCATGTTTCAGGAGAAGTTTTAGTTTTGGTTTGAAATAGAAAAATTATTTTTAATTTGAAATTTAGTTTTAGAATTGTGAAAACAATATCTAGGTGATGTTGAGCAAAACAATACCAACGAAAAGGTGATAATTAAAAATCGTTTAGCTAGTTAAGTATTGATGGCCAGGGGCTTAAGTTTTTAACTGGTTGTTATTGTTGTCCAACATTAGCCACAGGCCTAAAATGATCAGCAACATTGTGATAATCATAATACATGTAATCGATTCCCGGAAAATAATCCATCCGAATATTGAAACGAAAATTGGAACAATGCTATAGGTAAAGCTAGCAGTTTTTGTGGGGCCTATCTGACTGATACTCATGTTATAAAAGAGATAGCCCAAACCAGATGCGCATACACCCATGTAGAGGATAGAGATAATGGAAGAAAGAGAAATTGAATTGATTTGTGCGGAATAATTTTCTGTGGTTGCTAAGAAGAATAGAATTACTACTCCAAACAAAGTTGCGTAAAATGTTAAGGTAAAACTACTATATCTTTTCACCATTATTTTAATTATGATTGAATAGATTGCCCAGTTGATGACAGCGAGTAGCATCAAGCCGTCACCAACATTTATTGTGAGAGCTAACAGGTTTTCGATATTTCCTTTTATCAGCAATAATACCACGCTGACAAAAGTTATGAAAATTCCCCAATGATTTTTTCTTGATAATCTTTCACTGATAAAAACAGTTGCAATTAACCCGGTAATTATAGGACTGGAAGCATTAAGTATTGCCGTATTTGTCACCCCTGTGTATTTCAAGCTTAAAAAGAAAAAATAGTGATATCCGACAATTCCAAAGAGTCCGAGAAGTATTAAACCCAACAAATCTCTTCTTTTGATCTTTAGTGAAGAGGATTTGTTGTAAAAAGCCAGGATGGATAAAAATAGTAATGCAACGACATACCGCAAAAGCGTTATTGTTAGCGGCTCTAGTTCTAATGTAGCAAATTTGGCAGCAATAAAACTTCCGGCGAAAAAGAAACCTGTTGCAAGCGGATATAGAAATTGATTGGTTTTAATCAAATGATTGAGATTGTCTAAACATCGCTGGTTATAATCAGCAAAGGTTGCCTTAGAAAAGTCTTGTATTTTGGGCGTAATCGTTCGGAATTATAGTATTTTTCTATGTCAACAACTTTTTTTCGGCCTGTGATTACATTAATTGGCACACTGTCATAAACACCATTTCGAAGACAGATTAAACGACCGAAAGTATTGGACAAAATTAAATCCAAAGCTAAGTTTCCGAAAGCCATCGGAACAATTGAATCCATGGCATCAGGTTCACCGCATCGAACCAAGTAACCGAGTCTTTGGTTTATTATGTTCACTCGTTTTCCATTGTTGAATTCTGGCGAAATCTTTTTTAATTTTTCTGCAACTTTATCGCCAAATCCACCTAACTTTCGGTGACCATATTGGTCTTCTTCATCTTGTTCAAACGTCATCTCTGTGTCGTCAATCAACTTTGCACCTTCCGAAACCAGGACCACAGCATAATTACTTGGATGTAGTTTCCTGTCTCGGCTAAGCAGTTCAGCCAGATGTTCAATATGGATAGGGAATTCAGGAATTACGCATCGGTCTGCAGCGCCTGCCAATGTTGGCAATAGGGCAGAATAGCCTGCATAACGGCCAAATACTTCAAGGACCAGGAATCGTTCATGCGAGCCGGCAGTTGTTCGAAGTTTATGGGTCAGTTCAATTGTCCTGGTAACACATGTGCTAAATCCGATACAGTAATCCGTCCCCGGAACATCATTATCCATTGTTTTGGGGATCGCAACAACTTTAATACCCTCTTCGTGGAGCCGTCCACCATAGCTAAGGGTGTCATCCCCACCGATAGGTATTAGATAATCAATTTCCAGGTAGTCTAAATTTTTTAATATTTCGGGAGTAATATCGTTTATTTCTTCTTTGTATTTATCTCTTAGATGTTCAGGAACGATTGTTCTTGGCAGATGGCTGGGACGGGTACGTGACGTGTGTAGAAATGTACCTCCGGTACGTCCAGCTCTATTGACAATATCCTCTGTAAGAACTTGTATGTTATTGCTGTTATCCGCATCTCTATCGGGTATGTAGTCTACCAATCCTGCCCATCCTCTTCGAATTCCTAACACCCTGTAGCCCTCACGTATTGCGCGAAAAGTGACAGCACGGATTGCTGGATTCAAACCGGGCACATCACCACCTCCCGTTAAAATTCCGATAGTACCTTTATATTTTGACATAACCCATGTTGCTCCTTTATTGATTTCTTGTAAAATCATTCATATTCATTATAATTAATATAAACTTCTTTGTTTCTAAATGAAAGAAAGAATTAGAAATCTTCTCATAAAAAATTGATTGAATTAAATATAGAATCGAAATTCCAATTTGATTTAGTATCTTAAGTTCAGTAGTTTAATTCACATAAAATATTTTTCATTTCAAAGACTTTAGATTTTGATATGTTTAAATTTATTCTACTCTACTTTTTCTTGTTTCCAGCATTGGTAAATAACCAAGAATCGTTCCTTGTTAAAAGGGAAAGAATGGTAAAGGATCAAATTGAAAAAAGGGGAATCGTTGATTCTGCAACACTAAAAGCGATGCGTTCGGTTAAGAGACACTTGTTTGTACCAAATAGATTTATCGAAAACGCTTATGAGGATGGACCCTTGCCAATTGGTTATGGACAAACGATTTCCCAACCTTATATTGTCGCATATATGACGCAAATGGTCAATCCCACACCAAAATCTAAGGTGCTGGAAATTGGTTGTGGTTCTGGATATCAATCGGCAGTATTAGCTGAAATTATCGATTCAGTCTACACCATTGAAATTATTCCGGAATTGGGACAAAAGGCTTCAAAACGCCTAGCAAGTTTGGATTACAAAAACGTTCAGGTTAAGATAGCCGATGGATATTTTGGTTGGAGTGAACACGCCCCATTTGATGCAATTGTTGTTACGGCTGCTGCAGAATTTATTCCACCTCCATTAATTAAGCAGTTAAAAGATGGCGGCAGGATAATCATTCCCGTCGGATCGCCATTTATGACACAAATGCTTATGCTGGTTGAGAAAAATGGCGATAAAGTTACCACAAAAAGCCTCTTTCCGGTTCGGTTTGTCCCGTTTCGCCGAAGCAAAAACAAATAACGAAATTAGTATTCCTTTGTCACTCTCACTCGAATAGTTACATGCGAAATCGAATCCTTGTCGCACTCGGTTTTCTTTCTGCTGCAATTATCGCTTTCCAATTAACTCTCATGCAGGTTCTTTCGATCGCTCAGTGGTATCACTTTGCTTATATGGTTATCTCAGTCGCATTATTGGGATTCGGTGCGGCTGGAACACTTTTATCAATTTCCAAGGATTGGTTTCTACAGAGGATTGAAAAGTCTTTAGCTATTTTAATGGCAGGCTGCGGTATTACAATGGCGATGGTTATAGGTATTTCGCAAATGTCTATTTTTCGATTCGACACTTACTTGTTGTTTGCAGATTCCTCCCATATCTTTCGACTTCTGTTTACCTACTTGTTGATTTTTCTGCCATTTTTTTTGGGCGCATTGGCCATTGGTTTAATTTTCATAAAATATGTTGAAAGTATCGGAAAAATATATTTTGTAAACATGGTTGGATCTGGCTTAGGTGGAATAGCTGCACTGGTTCTTTTATGGTTTTTTGAGCCTAATGAACTCCCGGCAATTATAGCGGTTCTGGCAGTTGTTGCCAGTATAATTGTTATCCCCAGGTTCAGGAGTTTTTTTTGGAATGGGTTAGTTTTGTTCTCCATTATAATTCTTTACATAAGCCTGGTTTATACACCAAAGATAGAACCTTCCCAGTTCAAAAGCATTAGCAAATCTCTAAACCTCCCTTATGCAAAAGTTGATTTGGAGAGAAACAGTCCGTTTGGCCAGTTGCAGGTTGTTTCATCACCAGCGCTGCGATATGCACCTGGTTTAAGCTTAAATTATCTAAACGATGTGCCAAGTTCTAAAGCAGTATTCAACAATGGTAATTGGTACGGTGCTATAATCTCAACGCAAAGGACAGACACAACTTCTATGATGGCGTATTCTACCAAAGAACTTCCCTTTGTTTTGAAACCAAGAAACAGAATTCTGGTTTTGCAAAGTGGTGCCGGAATCGATGTTTTTCATTCTGTAATTCATGGCCCAAAACATATCGCTGCAGTGGAAGCCAATCCGGAAATGATTTCATTGCTAAGAAACGAACTTGCCTTTGAAATGGATTCTTTATTCTACCACCCGTCATTATCCATACATAATGTCTCCCCACGGACTTTTTTGCTTAGCGATCTATCAGAATTCGATTTAATCATTTTGCCCATGATTGGCGCTTTTGGAGGAACCTCTGGAATATTTGCAGTTCAGGAACAATACCTTCTAACAAAAGAGGCATTTTCTGAAATGTGGAATAAACTCACTCCATCCGGAGTGATAAGTGTCTCATGTTATATGGATTATCCAATTCTCAATCCTTTGAAGATTTTGTCGACAATTATTGAAGTTTTGGAAGATTTTGGTATTGAAAAATCAATAAACCACATTGTTGCCGTAAGAAGCTGGTCAACAATTACTTTTGTCATTAAGAAATCAGAGATAAATGTTGCAGAGATCAAACATACAAGAGATTTTTGTCAGGAAATGTCATTCGATCCGGTTTTGCTTCCGAATATTCGACCGGAAGAACGCGCACAATTCAATACTCTACAAGACGACCAGTTTTTTCGCTATATTGATGAATTATTTTCATCGAATAGAAAGGAATTCTATGCTAATTATGATTTTAATATAAAACCAGCTACAGACCAAAGACCTTATTTTTCACAGTTCATAAAGTTACAAAGTCTTCCAAAAATTGGAAAAATATTCGGATTTCAATCAATTCCTTTTTTCGAGCTTGGTTATTTGATAATTATTGTAACGTTTATTCAAATAACTGTTTTTGCGCTTTTTCTAATCATTCTGCCGCTTTTTAAAATCAGCCTGAAGCAAGGAAGCAAGATTCCCATCTTTCTTTATTTCGGTGGGATTGGATTGGGTTATATTTTTGTTGAAATTGTATTAATTCAAAAATTTCTGCTCTATTTCGATAATGCAATCTATTCGGCTGCAATAGTGATTTCTGCTATGTTGACCTGTTCCGGAATTGGGAGTTATGTATCTTCGAAGCTAAAATTAACCAGGAAAGTACTATTAATCATTTTTGGATTTGTGATCATGATTTTAGTATTGTATGCAGTGCTTCTCACGCCTGTTTTATTAAGTACAATCACTCTGAAGTTTAACGTCAAACTCTTGGTTGGATTTCTGTTTATTGCACCATTGGCTTTCTTGATGGGTTTCCCATTCCCTTTAGGTTTACAACTGGTTGCTAAAAACGACAGAAAGGGAGTGCCGTGGGCTTGGGGAATCAATAGTTCAGTTTCGGTCGTGAGTACAGTGCTGGCTATATTGATCGCAATCGAAATTGGATTTATTTGGGTGATGATCCTGGCGGCGGGGGCGTACTGTTTTCCGGTTCTCGCAATTATGAGCCGCAGATTATTTGCAGGGAATTAAGAGGTCTCTTTTTTATCCATAGCTTTAGATTTTTTAATCCAGTTTGTTATCTTGTCCTTATACAATTCCATCAGTACTCTTTCGGGTGTTAGGGGCGCATGAAACTCAAATTCCAAATCTGGCCTATAGGCTCTCATGGCGTAGCGAATCGCATAAAATACACCTATCCCATACATGAGTGGGGGTTCTCCTACTGCTTTTGAGCCATAAGGTCCGGGTTTATTATCAACATTCTCCAAAAGTCTAACTTGAAGATCGTCAGGCATAAAATAAACATCAGGTGCTTTATAAGTAGAAAGCGCGTTTGACAGCAGTTTGCCGTCCTGGTCAAATTGTAAATCCTCTATAGTCATCCAACCGAGTCCCTGGGCCAGGCCGCCTTCTATCTGACCGCGGTCGGTTAATTCGTTTACAGGCCGGCCTAAATCATGTACGATTTTAACGGAGTCGATATCATACCTTCCCCGTAAACAGTCTACCGTAACTTCGGTTATTGCTGTACCGAAAACGTGATAAGCAAACGGTCGGCCTTTTTCTTTGTCTCGATCAAAATGAATATTGGGGGTTGCGTAAAAGGCATGGGCAGAGAGTTTTGTCCGAGACAAATAAGCAGCTTGCACGAGTTTGGACCAAGTTAATGATGTTTTCTTGCCGCCATAAAGAATGGTTTCATCTTTAACAGAAATTTTCTCTTCATCATTTTCGCCAAGTTCTTTGACAGCAATTGCTTTTAGACCATCCATGATTTGATTGACTGCCAAAATCGTGGCGTTGCCATTTATATCAGTCGTAGCACTTGCGGCACTTGGCGACATATTCGCAATCCTGGTAGTATTTGTTGGTTCAATTTTGATGCGATTTTCGTAGATACCAAACGTTCTGGCAGCAATTTTTACCATATTCGTGTTAAGCCCCTGTCCCATTTCTATACCACCCGTGGATACGCTGACACTACCATCCGTGTAAACATGCACCAAAGAACTGCCCTGGTTCATAAATGTTGCGGTAAATGAAATGCCGAAGCACACCGGCATTATTGCAACACCTTTTTTTACATCAAAATGATCTTGATTAAAATTGTCCACCTGTTTTTTGATCTTTAAAAAATCAAAAGTGTTAACTGCTTCTTGCCAGGTTTTTCGGGCAAGGGAGTTTTCTGCTACCTGGCCATAATAAAAAGAATCGCCATCTTGCAACAGGTTTTTAGCTTGTATTTCTTCTCTTGGTAGCCCAGATTTTTCCGCTGCCTTAGCGATTGCAGCTTCAAGCACGAACATCCCTTGTGGTCCGCCAAACCCTCGAAAGGCTGTGTTCGGTGGCAGGTTGGTTCTACAGCAAGCAGCAAATACCCGGACATTGGGAATGAAATATGCATTAGTACTGTGAAATAAAGTTCGTTCCAAAACAGGAGTCGACAAATCGGCTGCTGCACCGGAATTCTGATAGTGCTTTGCTTCATATGCAAGAATTTTACCCTCTTTGGATAGACCTATCTTAAAATCAGAAGAATAAGGATGCCGCTTGCCGGTCATTTTAACATCTTCCATTCTATTGAGTACAATTTCAACTGGTTTTTGCAGATGAAATGCTGCCAACGCAACCATGCATGACCATTGAGTTGCCTGGTCTTCTTTGCCACCAAATCCGCCGCCAAGCCGTTTTACTTCAACTTCTATTTTATGATAGGGAAGACCCAACACATTGCCGGTAATTCGCTGCACTGCATACGGACTTTGGGTTGAAGAATAAATTCGAATGCCATTTTCTTCTAATGGTATGGCTCGTGCTCTTTGGGTTTCCAGGTATACATGTTCCTGCCCACCCATTTCACATTTGCCTGCAACAACAAGATCACATTTGTCCCAGGTTTCATCAACATTACCCATGGAAAAAGTGCGCGGGGGAGCGATGAGTTCACCCTTGGCAAACGCATCGCGAGGATCGGTAATGGCCGGAAGTTCAGATATTTCTGCAACAATTGCTTTAACGGCTTTTCTCGCTAAAGCTTGTGATTTTGCCACAACAATGGCAATGGGCTCACCTTGGAAATGGACCGTTTTTTCCACCAACAATTCTTCGTCTTGAATGATCGGTCCGATTTGATTTTCACCGGGAATATCCTTGGCGGTGAATACAGCTTCGACACCCTTCATTTTTAGCGCATTTTTTACATCTAGTTTTTTTATGATGCCATGAGCCACTGGCGAGGAAAATACCGCTGCAAAAAGGAGATCGGCGGGTTGTGGAATATCATCTATGTATTGTGAAGTCCCACGTACATGGTTTTCTGCATCAATATGTTTCATAAAAATTCCTTGACAGTTACATTTTCCGGGAAAAGTGTCGTGAAATGAGCAATCATTAACTGCCTCGCTAATAATCTTTTGTAGTCTGCAGAACCGCGAATATCGCTAATGGGTGAGATTTCGTCTTGCACGATATCAATTGCACTCAGAATCGTGTCTACCGTAACTGGCATAGCTGTCAGGAAATTGGACGTCTCTTGCAAAAATAATGGCACAGGAGAAACGCCGCCCATGGAAACGCTAGCATACTCGATAAATCCATTTTTACAATGTAATTGGATAGAACTGTTGACACTGGCAATATCCAGGGTTTTGCGTTTTGAAACTTTTTCAAAATTTATTTTGCTGGATGGCGGGGGAACAGGGAGAATAATTCCTGTCAGGATTTCATCACTGGTTTTATTTATTATTTTGTAATCCTTGAAGAATTCTTTCAATAGGATTATTCGAGATTTAGAACCATTCTCTAAAACTAAAGAGACGTCCATTGCTAAAAGCAGACTTGTCATGTCGCCAATAGGTGAAGCATTGATGATGTTCCCACTCAAAGTAGCGCGATTTCGAATCTGCCAGGAAGCATTCAAAAACATAAATTCTTTGATATTTGGAATTATTTTCTGAATTTCGGATGAATCGGCAAATTGCTCAAAAGTGGTCAAACCGCCTATGTGTAAATTGCCATTTTTTCTGTTAATACCTTTCATGTTGGTATTGAGATTTAGCGCTATGACTTCAGCATCCGGAACATCCTCGCCAACTTGAACATAGAGATCGGTCCCGCCGGCGATCCAATATTCAACTTGAGATTTTCTATTTCTTTGAACTTGTTTCGCTAACTTTTGCAATTTTGCCGGAATTTTCTGAAAATAATCGGGAATAATATTGAAATCAATAAGAGCCTCGATCCTGCTTTTCGGGGTTTGATTTTGCTGCAGCAAAGTAGATAAAGATGTTGCTCCGTTTTTGAGTGAGCGGTAGCCGGTACAACGGCACAAATTGCCACTCAGTGCATATTTCATCCCTTCTTCGTCCACAAGTTTTGTCTCATCTAATAACAGGCCGGTTATCGATACCACGATACCTGGAGTGCAAAATCCACACTGGGTCGCTCCTTCATCAATAACCACCTGTTGAATAGGGGAGAGCGCTTTTTGATTCAATCCTTCGATAGTAACCAGGTGTTTCCCCTGCAATTCGACTACAGGCATAAGCCAAGAGGTAACAGGCAGGTAATTAACCTGGTCACCGT
>JADFJB010000029.1 GCA_022566355.1 candidate division KSB1 bacterium | reverse complement strand
TTACTACTTTTAATGCCCCTATCGGCACATTCGATAATCCCGATCCATCACCCAAAAATCCAGTCGCCGTTACAGTGCCGTTCACGTGTAATTTTGTTGACGGAGTCGATGTGCCAATCCCGACGTTGCCTTTTGTTATCGTCACCGTGCCGGTAACATTTAACGCCGTTGACACAGTTGACGTTCCTTCAACGTGCAAAACCGCAGCCGGAGTCGTCGTGCCAATGCCGACATTGCCTGCATTATCTATCCTAAAAACATCACTATTGCTTGACAACAATCTCATTAAGTATCCGTTAGGGACATTGGCGACGTTCATAAATAATCCAAATTTATTAGAACCTATATTCACGGCAACGTTACTGCTTTGATTATGGACTACACGGATTGAATTGCCGGGCCCTGAATGAGTCAGATGCAATTTTGACGCCGGAGTACTCGTACCTATGCCGACGTTGCCGGATACCGCCGAAAACATATTATTCCCTGAAATCGTCCAGTCATTATCCGCACCGGCTGTAGATGAAATGGTGATCTTATTTGCACCGTCGTCCGGCGTGATGGTTATGTTTGCTCCGGCCTCAAGATCTATATTGCCGCCATCCTTGACATTGATCGTGGTGGTGGGGCCATTAGGATTAGTGATGTCAAGTGTATTATTTGTGTTATTTATTTCACCAACTGTTCCTGCCCCGGCATTGATAGTGATAATACTATCACCATCGGTTGTGATGGAAGCTCCACCTTGCACTTTCAATGTTAGGTGACCTGTCAAGTCATTCAAGCTTCTGACAACTCCGTTAGCATCTCCAGGAGGGCCGTCTCCTGGTGGTGAATTAATTTTTAAGACCTGACCTTCATACTCATTGTCAATATTCTCTCTTTGAATTTTGTTTGTGGTAGCCGAGATAATGAGTGAATGTCCCTCTCGCTTGATCATCACATTTTCACCGGCTACGAGGTTGACATTATCGGTAATCGAATTAATCCCTCTAACCACCTGGTTTTTGGCAATCTTGTCGCCGGTTACGATACTGTCTGCAATTGAACGGGCGTGAAGACTATACGCCGAAGCGGTTAGCTCCATGCGCTGCCTGGCCTCGGCGTCATCGCCAATGGTTACGCTTAACCAATACGGTTGGTCAAAGGGTAAATCAAAAGGCTTAGCGCTGCCAAGCGCTGTATTAAACAACCCATTTTTGACTGCCAGGGATTGTGTTTCCGACCAAATGGGTGAACCGCCTTTATCCGTTTTGTAGAGCTTAAAGGTGATATTATAAATATCATCAACAACGACCTCACCTTTGGAGTTACTCAAAACTCCCTGGTAGCTCAACGTCTGCGGAATCTGACCCAGAATAAGTCCTGGCAAAATCAGCATTAACGCAAATGCTAGAGCATATAAAAATAGTTTTGATTTCATAATATAAGTCTCCTTTGTAAAGGATGTGATTTTGGTTTCATCAATTATCCTCCAACTTCTGTGCCAAATGATGGTAGAAAATAAAAAATCCCTTAACCGATGGTCTAAGGGATTATTTTAATGGAAGTTACAGTTTTTGAGTTATAGTGTTGTGTATTCCTATTTATACTAAATATTATATCTTATTTGATATAAAATAGTAAGTCATTTTTCTGGTTTAAACATAGAAGGTTCAATACCATATTTAATCATCTTATCATAATAATTTTTGTAGGTCATCTTTGACATTTGCGCTGCAGTACTGATGTTGCCTCTTGCTTTACTTAAATTAGCAATGATGTAATCCTTCTCGAAAGTTTCCATGATTTGTTGTTTTGCTTCTTTAAATGATAAATCACGTTTTGATTCTGATGGTGCCTGTGAAATTTTGAATACATTTTCCGGCAGGAGCTTTGGAACGATTAATTTATCTTCTGTTAAAACCACTGCTCGTTGAATAATATTTTCTAACTCCCGGACGTTTCCAGGGTAATCATAATCCATTAACATAGATTCTGTTTCCTGGGATAACTGCAAATTCTTCTTGTTCGATTTATCTCCAAATAATTTTAGAAAATGCTGAATGAGAAGAGGAATATCGCTTTTCCGGTCACGTAGTGGCGGAATCTCAATTTCAATCACCTTTAAACGGTAGTACAGATCTTCTCTGAATTTTTCTGTTTTTATTAATTGAGTTAAATCTTTATTCGTTGCCGTTACAATCCGCACATCTGAAGAACGAATGGATGTATCTCCAACTTTGCTATATTCTCCCGTTTGCAGTACTCGCAATAACTTAACTTGTAATGCAGGCGACATTTCACTGATCTCGTCAAGGAAGATGGTGCCGCCATCCGCGCTTTCGAACCAACCCATTTTATCTTTAATAGCCCCGGTAAATGCGCCACGGACATGGCCGAAAAGCTCTGATTCCAGAATATTCTCGGGAAGAGCGCCGCAATTAATGGGTACGAATGGCATTTTACTGCGATTGCTATTAAAGTGAAGCGCCCGGGCAACCAGTTCTTTTCCCGTGCCACTTTCTCCCTGGATCATTACCGTGGTATCGGCATCTGCAATTTGAGCGATAATCTTAAGAATCTCCACCATTTTAGGATGATGGCTTAGTATATTGCCAAATTGATATTTCCGTCGTAATTCTTTTTCCAAAGCTTGCACATGGTTATTCAGCATTTTTCGGGTTAATGCATGGTGAGCTGCAAGTGAAACAAAATCTGCAAACATTTCTACGAACGCAAAGGTTTCACGCTTAAAGGCGCCTTTAACGGTTCGATTTTCAAGATAGATTACACCAAATACTTCCTGGTTGTGCATCATAGGTAAACAGATCACTGAAAGGATTTTTAGCCGCGTTGCACTTTTACTCTGTAGATCAGGATCTTCCAAAGCATTGCGAAGGCAGATTTGCTTACGTTGCGTTTTGACTTTGTTTATAATTGTCCTGCTGATCTCAAATTCCGGATGATCAATATCTTCTTTGCGAAGATTCCTGGCAGTTTCAAAAAGGATTTCACCTTCATCATCGAACAGGATGATCATCCCCCGTTCGGCTCCGGAAATTTCTACGACCTGGTCCATCGCAACCGCCAATAAGCGATTAACATCTGATTCAGTTAACAGGAGCTTACCAATTTCAAGAAGATGGCGGAGCATTGCAGATTCATCAGTTCCAGAATTTTTAACCCGCCGATCTGCTTGATTTTTTTTTGAACCAATCCTAAATGTCATCATCAATAAGGTACAGTTTAAATTTCAATCCCTATTTGTTAAGATAAAGAGACTATGCCAATATAACATTATTTATTTGATATATCCCTACCATTTTATTGATGCAATCGCTTGCAGCGATGGCATCGATTTGGTTGCATTTAACTCATTCAGCTTTGGGTTTTTCTTGAACCTACTTTTCTTCTTTAGGAGTTTTAATTTGAGTCAGGTTGTTACCGATGCAATCGCTTCCAGCGATGGCATCGATTTGGTTGCATTTAACTCATTCAGCTTTGTGTTTTTCTTGAACCTGCTTTTCTTCTTTACGGATATTACTTTTAGGTACTTGGTTACCGATTCCATCGCTTAAAGCGATTGAATCGGGGCTTATATTGTTATTATTAATCTTCTTCAATCATAATATATTGTATGTCTTTTAAATCCCGGATATCCTTATGAAAATCTACATATTCGCTCTTAGAACCAAACCAATTCATTACTTCTTTTCTCTGAAGTCTTGTTGGTTGATCTCCAAGCATTCCAGAATAAGAACTATATGGATATTTACTAAAATCACTGATCAATCCATGATTTTGCGGATTTGCATGAATATAATAAATCAGATAAACCAAGTGATTATTTGAAGTGATGCAGATTCTTTTAAACTTTTTCTCGAAGAGGCTGCCTGTTCTTTTTTCCTGTTTATTAATAGCCTGGGAATAACCAATAAAAAAGCGTCTAAATTGTTCACTTATTCTGTTACCGATTCCATCGCTTAAAGCGATTGAATCGGGATTTCGCTCCTTCACTCTTACCAAAAAATGAAAGGTTTCCAGATAAGTTGAAATATACTCCCCATACTTTATCAAAAAGTATTTGTAATTTTTAGGCGTGTAAAAGATATTTCCTTTGTTATTGCCACGGTTGTAAATGTGATAATACATTCCTCCGAGTAATGGTAGGTAGTAGTTTTGCATTCCTATCTCCCCGATGCAATCGCTTCCATCGATTTGGTTGCATTTAACTCATTCAGTTTTGTGTTTTTTTTTGAAGCTACGTTTCCTCTTTACGGATATTACTTTGAGCCAGGTTGTTACCGATTCCATCGCTTAAAGCGATTGAATCGGGGTTTGTGTGACAACGGCTATCTCCTTCCACAATTGTCAGCATCTGGTTGACTGGTACGTCATCCAAGACTGTAACAATACCACTTGGCCATTTCACTTCGATTCGATCTACACTTTCCGCAGTTCCAAGGCCAAAATGAATGGGCTGAGAGCTTTGAAATCCACCCCCAAAATCTCCGCCGTCGACATACCTCATCTGTTTTAAATCGCCGGTACTTACAATAATTCTTGCACCAAAACCGTCCCGATTACTTTTTGTGCCAACCAATTTGATCTTTAGCCAATGCTTTGACGTCGCTCTATTCCGGTAAAGAATGTTATTATTCCCAATTAGAGCATAGAGATCGAGAAAACCATCATTATTATAATCCCCAAATGCGATAAGATCTATATTTAATGGATTAGATACCCCAGCCAGTTTAGTCACATTAGTAAATGTTCCGTTGCCGTTATTGCGATAAAGTACATTTGCCTGGTTGTTCATATTAGCCACAATGATATCAAGGTCGCCGTCATTGTCAAAATCGCCAAAAGCAGAATCACCGCCATCTCCACTATCGCCGACCCCAGCTTCGAAAGTAACATCTGTAAAAGTGTAATCAGGTGGTCCATCATTGCGCAAGAGAAAATTCGAATATGCCGTATGAAATACGCCCCGGGTAACGTAAAGATCCAGATCACCGTCGTTGTCATAATCGCCAAAGACAGTTCCTCGACTCCGCTCCCCTATTGCAAGACCCACAAGCGGGGCAACATCCGTAAAGGTACCATTACCGTCGTTCCTATATAAGACGTTATTACCATAATAGGTAGATATGTAGAGATCCTGGTCGCCGTCATTGTCGTAATCCACAAAAACACATCCATGAGCCCAGCCCTTGAAAACGATGTTTGATTTTGCTGTAACGTCTGTAAATTGCCATTGCGGCGGGCCGTTATTCTTGTATAAGACAGCTGCACGGCTGGTATCATTGGAGAGAAACAGATCGAGATAACCGTCGTTGTTGTAATCGCCAAAGGCATTATGAGTGGATCTGTCTTCATTGGTGATTCCGGAAACCCCGGAAACATCAGAAACATCTTCAAACGTTCCATTACCTTTATTTCTATAAAGAATTTTGGCGCCATGGGCTGTGACAAATATATCTACAAAACCATCGTTATCATAATCAATAAGGCTTGCTCCCGAATGTGCTCCTGATACTTTGTCTAGTCCAGTAGAGGATGAAATATTTGTGAATGAATACCCTTTGTTTTCACCATTATTTCGGTAAAGAACGCTGGGCACATCTTTCATTTGGATGTAGAGGTCCAGGTTGTCATCATTGTCAAAATCAAAGATTCCAAACCTCAACCCAACAGGTAACGATTTTAAACCAACCTGGGATGTTACTTTTGTAAAGATTGGATTTCCAAAAACCTGAATACGGTTATTATTCGCATCGGAAACCACCATATTGCCATAATCATCTACTAGCGTGCTAACCGGATTATTGAGATCCCCTTCCCCGGAGCCCTGAACACCGAACTGGTAGAGATAATTGCCGGATGAATCGAACACCTGGATGCGATTATTGCCTGAATCCGTAACGATAATATCGTCCTCATTATCTAACGTGATTCCCGTAGGTAAATTAAATTGACCTTCACCGGAACCTAACTCGCCAAATTTGAAGAGAAAACGGCCGGATGAATCAAATACCTGGACACGACAATTCTGAAACTCAAGCACGATAATATTACCGGAGTCATTCACAACCACACCAGACGGATTCATAAATTGTCCATCACCCAATTCCAGGGGACCTGAACCATCAAAATCAACACAATACTGTCCGTTCCTTATAATACAAGGACCGCCAAACTTGAATAAATATTTTCCGGAAGGATCAAATACCTGGATGCGATTGTTGAAGAGATCTGCAATGATGATATTATTTGAGTGATCCACCGCGACGCCGTATGGGCGGTCAAATTGGACATCTCCCGGCTCCAATGGTCCGGCACCATCCGGGTCAACACAGCTTTCATCTATTTCAACTGTACATTCACTACCAAATTTAAACAGAAAATTGCCAAAAGAATCAAATACCTGAACGCGATGATTGAATGTATCGGTAATCAAAATATTACTTGAGCTGTTGATCGCAACTCCAGTGGGCTGATTAAAATTGCCGTCCTCTGATCCAAATGCGCCAAATTCAGAGACAAAATTGCCCATCAAATCGAATGTCTGGATACGATGATTCATTTTATCCACAATGACTAAATCCCCTGAATTGTTAAAGGCTAGACCAGCGGGTTGGTCAAATTGTCCTGCACCGATTCCGGGGAAACCGAAATCGTATAAAAAATTGACGGATTGAGCTTCAACCTTGCTTTGTTCCTTAAACATAAAGAGGGTGACGAATACAGTTACAAAAAAAACAGCGGCTATTAGCGGCCAAAAAATCAATGATCTTTTTTGAGGGTTAGAGGTTTTCTTTTCCAATTTGTTGAGATCACTTATGAAAACTAAAAAGTTCTGATATCTTTCACCAACATTTTTTTTTAGCAGCTTGTTTACCATTCCGGACATTTCAGGTGAAATATTTTTATTCACTAGTTGAATACCTGGTGGTTCATCTTCGATGATTTTTGATAAGGTTGTGATATTTGATTTTGCTTTGAATGGTAAATTACCTGTCAAGGCTTCATACAGAACAACTCCAAATGAAAATATATCTGTCCGGGAATCCAGTGTTTTGCCTTGTGCCTGTTCTGGCGACATGTAAGAAACTGTCCCCATTATGCCGCTTAAGGCCAAAGTATCTTTAGTAAGAGCGAGTTCCTTTTTTATTTGGATATATTTTTTGTCACCGAGATCGGATTCGATTGAATCGGAAGCAAGTTTCGCCAAACCGAAGTCCATAACTTTCACATAACCTTCTCGAGTGATCATTATATTATCCGGTTTGATGTCCCGGTGAATAATCCCTTTATTGTGTGCAGCTTCTAAAGCAGAACAAATTCTAAAACTCAGGTTTATCACTTCTGATTCCGGCAAGAAATTTCGTTCATTCAATATTTCCCGCAAGGTTTTTCCATCAACAAATTCCATAACAATATAATTGATCCCCTTTTGATGACCGACATCATAAACCGTGCAAATATTTGGATGGTTTAAAGCCGATGCCGCCCGAGCCTCGCGGATAAACCTGAGTCGATTTTCTTCATTCTGGAGTAATTTGGAAGAAAGAATTTTGATAGCGACAGGGCGAAGTAATCGGGTGTCATTTGCCAGATAGACTTCACTCATCCCTCCTTCGCCAATTTTCTTTTCAATGATATAATGGTCAAACTGAGTACCAATCATAGCTGAAAATCTGCTTTGTTTATTTCCCAAGTTTCAACTCGAGTGGATCAATATTTGGGTTAGATTATGATTTTATTGATCCCCACTTATCATTTTCTATGCGTTTCCGACTAACTTCTCCGTTGCAGCAGGGTTCAACAAGCTTACAGTCTACGCATTGATAATGTCCATGAACAAAAATAAAACACTCGGAAAAATGGAAATACGAACATTGCCAATGAATTTTTTCGTTATTAGTATTCATGCCAATGGCTCAAGTGTTTAACAATCAATTAGCTAATATTAACTGAACGGAAATAATATACTATCTAGATGGTAGAATGGCGAGATATTCTTTGAAAAAGTGACAATCTTCATTGTGGGTTGTTTTTGAATACCTGTTTCCGTACCTGAAACAGTTTTATGATTTTCTGCAAAAAAACTGAAGTTTTTTCATTAGAATTAAATAAGAATCAGAAGATGAGTTCATTCTAAAAAGGTGGGATACCGATTCCATCGCTCTCATAAGTATTTGTTTTTATGTATCAATGTTTTTAGAAAAGCGATTGAATCGGTTATTAGAGTAGACTCAGAAGATGAAATTTACAAAAACTTTTCACACGATGAGATACGGTGTTACAGCCGCCATCTTGTTTTACCAGAAGTTGGTATAGGTAGGCAAAAAAAAACTTAAAGACGCAAGCATATCACTGATTGGTGAAAGAGGTTGGAATCCCCACTTGCAATACACCTGGCAGCAACAGGATTTGGGAAAAAATAGAATTAGTAGAATTTGATGTAGTAGAAGAATCTAATTTACGGAGGCAAGCCATGAACTCAACTGCAAATATCGGACAGTCGAAGTTAAAGTCGGCATAGAAGTTTCTTTCAGGAGTTAACGATAGTATGCCTAAATATTAGTTCCCATCAGCTAAGATTAAATTGTTTATGAAGTGTTTCCCAAACTTCGTCAAGACCTACTGAAATCACTTTTGTTTTTCCTATCACCGGCATAAAATTTGTGTCGCCATTCCATCGCGGAACGATATGAAAATGCAAATGATCTTTTATTCCCGCACCAGCGACTCTGCCAAGGTTCATTCCAATGTTATACCCATGTGGTTCAAAGGTATTTGCAAATGCCTCCATAGAATCCTCGAGCAAATTCATGAGTTCCAATTTTTCATCTGAATTGAGCTCATCAAAACGATTCGTATGCTTGTATGGAACAATCATTAAATGGCCACCATTATAGGGGAATTTGTTCATAATAATAAAAGAATGTATTGCGCGTTGGAGGATTAGATTTTCTCGATCATTTTCCGGGTCTTGAGCAGGAAGATCACAAAAAATACAACCTTCCTCGTTGATGCGATCTGCAGATTTAATGTATTGAAGTCGCCATGGGGCCCACAATCTATCCATCATTATTTCTCTGATTCTTTTTGTTCTTTGGCAGTTTGAATTACTTTTTCTGCGACATCACCCGGGATTTCTTCGTAACTCGAAAATTTACGTTTGTGGAATCCCCTACCTTGCGTTAATGATCGCAAACTTGTGGAATATCGATACAATTCAGCCAATGGGACTTTTGCATTAACGATTTGAAAATTTCCATCGGAATCAACGCCCATTATTTTTCCACGTCGACTGGAAAGATCTCCCATTACATCACCCAGGAAATCTTCAGGAACACGCACTGTCACATCATAAATGGGCTCCAATAGCAATGGCTTTGCTTCCATGAATGCTTTTTTAAAAGCCATTAATCCTGCAATTTTAAAAGCCATCTCCGAAGAATCTACATTATGATAGGAGCCATCATAAAGAGTAGCCTTCAAATCCACAACATTGCAACCCGCCAATGGACCTTCCACCATGGATTCTTGGATTCCCTTATCCACTGCAGGTATAAACTTACTCGGGATAGAACCACCAACTATTGCATTCACAAACTCGTATCCTTTTCCATGGCGTTGTGGTTCTAATTTAATATAAACCTCACCATATTGTCCACGGCCTCCAGATTGTTTTTTATGTTTATATTGTGTTTGTGCGGATCCTTTAAGTGTTTCTCGATATGGAATTTTTGGTTCTATTAATTCCACTTCAACACCAAATTTTTCTTTCAATCGTTTTAAAACTATAGCAAGATGAAGTTCTCCCTGGCCCTGGATAATTGTCTGCCGTAATTCCGGATCGTATCCGGCGACAAAAGTGGGATCTTCTTCATGTAAAGTGGTAAGTCCGGCTGAGATCTTATCTTCATCTCCTTTTGATTTTGTCACCACCGCTGCACGAATACTTGGCATTGGATATTTTATATTGGCCAATTGAATAGGATTGTTTTTAGAGCATAAAGTATCTGCGGTATGCGTATTTTTTAATTTAACCACAGCGCCAATATCTCCTGCAGCCACCTTATTCATATCGTTTCGGTTATGACCATTAATCAAAAATAGCTGCCCTATTCTTTCACTTGATTTTCTGTTTGGATTATAAACTTCTTCACCAACTTTAATAACACCACCATATACTTTTATAAATGCAAACTCTCCTACATGAGGCTCTGTTTCAGTCTTAAAAACCAATGCAGCCAGTGGTGAATCGGTAGAAATAGGATTACTGATTTCAGCACCTGAAACCGGATTTTTACCTTGGTATTCTTTCGCATCGGTGGGTGAAGGTGCAAATTTCACAATGAAATCTAACAATTCATGAATCCCAATATTTTCCGTAGCCGCACCACAAAGCACAGGGTAAATATTGCCGTTGACCAGCCCTGCCTTAAGTCCCTGGACCATTTCACCTTCGGTAAGTTTGCCAACATCAAAAAACTTTTCTAATAAATTATCATCACTTTCAGCTGCCGATTCGACCAATTTTTCACGTAATTCGTTGGCTTTGTTTTGCAACTCAGCAGGAATTTCAGCCGATGACCGTTTTCCCGAACCACCTTTTTCATAGGTTACCAATTTCATTCTAAATAAATCGACAAACTGATTAAAACTTTCCCCACTGTTCGTCGGAAATTGAATTGCAACAACACCTGTTCCATAATTTTTTTGTAAAGAGTCTAGAATATTCTCAAAATTTGCATGTTCCCTATCCAATTGATTCACAAAAAATATTTTTGAAGAATTTACCTCACTCGCTGCTTCCCAAACGTGTTCTGTACCAACTTCAATACCTGAAACAGCATTTAGCAAAACCAGGGAGGTTTCAACCACTCGCAAAGAACCGATAACTTCACCGATAAAATCGGAATAGCCAGGAGTATCTAGTATGTTTATTTTTGATTCCCCCCACTCTACATTCATTAACGATGATGTAATCGATATTTTGCGCTCAATCTCATCCGGGTGATAATCAGAAATTGTTGTACCATCCTCTATCTTGCCAAGGCGATTGGACGCTCCCGATGTAAATACCATGGCTTCAGCCAAGGAAGTTTTACCAACCCCACTGTGGGAGATTAAAGCAATATTTCTTAATTTTTCAGTTGAATACTCCTTCACTATTTCCTCCGATCTTAATAACCAGTCCTAAGTTTTCAATGAAATCATATTATCTTGATATCATAATTTTATTTGTGGTAATAGTTTCTTCAGGCAAGGTTTTGATCATTTCGAGTAAATTTTTGTATTCGCTCAATCATTTAAGATAAAATTAGTAGAACTGTTAATTTTAAGAAATCAGTATCTATAAATCAATAAAATTATAAACCATAATAAGATTTCAAAAAACAAAATCTTAAAAATAAATAATGTTTAAATGCAGTGTTGGGGGATCAATTAAAGTTAAGAATTGGAATTTAGTTTACTCATTATCATTAACTTTAATAACAATCAAAGTTAAATCGTCTTCAACTCTATTGATCATACTAAACTGGTAGATTTCGGAGGTAATTTTATTAATTAATTCAGCAGCGCTTAAATGTGAGTTGTCTTGAATAATTTCAATCACATTATTCAGCTCAAAAAAATCACCGTTGGGATTTTGAGCTTCGATGAGTCCATCCGTATAAAACAGTGCGATATCTCCGGGGATTAATTGTACTTTAGATTCGGTGTATGGCATATTCTGAATAAATCCAAGTACAGTACCGCCTTGTTTTAATTCAATGAGTCCGCCGTTTTTTCGAATAATTACTGGTGGAAAATGTCCCGCATTCGTGTAAATAAAATCTCGAGTTTTGGGATTTAATTCGCCATAAAAAAAGGTAGCATAAGTATCTGCAATTGTAGTTTCATAGATCAAGTTATTCAACGATGCCATGGTCTCTTGCACAGACAACGTCTCATGCAATAGGCTTTTATATGTCGAAAATAAGGATGCCATTAAAATAGCTGCCGGAGTTCCTTTGCCGGAAACATCGCCAATCGCAACTCCGATATTTCCACTGGCAAGGCGAACCAAATCATACAAATCACCACTTACCGTTTTGGAAGGGAGGTTAAAACTTGCAAACTCATAGCCATTTTCTTGTGGCAAAGATTTGGGTAAAATCGCCTCCTGTATTTGTCTCGCAATTATTAGATCTCTTTCCAAGTCCCTTGATTTTAACAATTCCCGGTGCAAGCGAGCATTATCAAGAGCAATTGCAGCATGATTTGCAAAAGCTGTTAAAAGTTGAAAATCCTTTTGGTTAAACGCATTTAATCGATCTGATTCAAGATTTAAAACTCCAATCAATTTTTCTTTTGCAAAAAGAGGCACAAGCATTGCAGACTGAGTTTCGTTTTTCACGTTTACATAAAGCCGGTCTTTGGAAGTATCCGGACAAATTATGCCTTTTCCTTCTCTCGCGACCACTCCTGTTAGCCCTCTTCCTACTTTTAAATGCGCTTTTTTTACAGCCTCTTTATCATATCCACGGATAGATTCGGGGATAAGTTTATTGGTAGTCGGATCTATTAAGAATATTCCTGCAGCATCAAAAGGAATTACCCGGTTCAAATAATCAAATATTAAATTGAGTACATTATTTAAATTCAAAGTTGAATTGATATTCTTGCTTAGTTCAAGAAGCATGGATTTTTCAAGAGATTCCTTTTGCAATTCCTTTAAAAGGCTAGCGATCTCATCTGTTATATTGGGGGTGTCTTTCAGCAATCTTTGAATGTCTAAATCAGCCATTAACTCCTCATGTCCTTTCCTATCTGTTATTCTAAATAAATAATTCGGCTTGTTAATTAAAAGCGATAAGTATATTAATAAACAACGAGATATTCAACGACAAGTTCCACAATAGCCGGTTAAACCATTTTTATCGCACATTTATTTAATCGGTCTAAAATTATATATAATTTAAGGTATGAATTGATAATATTAACTATTGGTATTTTCTGTCCCCTACCATTTCACGGCATAAAAGATGTATTCTTCCATTGCCTTTTTCCGTCTACAAATATTTCCTTTTTCCAAATAGGTAGATTGACTTTAATTTCTTCAATAATAAATTTACAAGCAGCAAAAGTTTCAGCTCTATGAGCAGATGAAACCATAATCATCACACTTGCTTCTTTTAATTGCAATAATCCAAGACGATGCTGCACAGCCACACGGTATACCGGCCATTTTTTCATTGCATTTTCACAAATTAAGGCAAGTTCTTTTTCGGCCATTTCAGGATACCCATGGTATTCAATAGCTTTGACACTTTGCCCTTCTGCATGACATCGAACAGTACCAATAAAAATATCGATAGCGCCACAGGAACTTGATGCAACAAAATTGTATAACTTTTGATAATTTAATTCTTTGGCGATGATTTCAATATATTTCTTTTGATCTTCAATCAATCTCAATAGTCCTATTCAAATTTATAAAGTAAATTATCCACCGCTCACCGGTGGAATAATACATATTTCATCACCTTCATGTAATTGAATGGTATCTTTTACGTATTCTAGATTTACAGCCAGCCGACCCTGTTTTCTAAAGGGCTCTAGTCGTGGAATTTTAGCAATGACTTGATCCCATAACAGTTCACCAGTTGCATCAAACGGCAAATCAAGTGTTAATGATTCACAACCTGCGATATCACGGCAAACAGCAAAAAACCGTACTTCTACTTGCATTGAAAATTAATCGTTGAAATGAAGTTTTTTAATCAATGGCCATCCCCATGAATAATTGGAAATGCATGTAATATCCCGGGGAAAATAGCCTGTAAACTTTCTTTAACCCCTTTTGTACTGCCGGGCAAATTGATTATCATACTTTGATTCCGGACTCCACATATCTCTCGAGAGAGCATTGCATAAGGAGTCCTTTCCTTTCCATGTCTCCTAATGGTTTCTGCGATACCTGGAATTGATTTATGAATAATGTCTTTAGTTGCTTCCGGTGTAACATCACGAGGGCTTAATCCCGTTCCACCTGTTGTAAAAATCAAATCGATTTTGCGGTTATCTACTAAATCAATGAGTTTCTCCCGAATTTGTCCAATTTCATCCGGAAGAATTTGGTAGTCATCCACTGAAATAGGCTGATTGCACAAAAATTTTTGAATTAACTTGCCCGATTTATCTTCCCGTTTTCCGGAAAATGTGCTATCGGATATGACTAAAACCGCAGCTTTCAAAGGAGCTTCAAATTGATCTATGAAATCGGACTTTCCCCCTTGTTTTTGCAATAATTTGATGTCACCTAAAAAAAGCGATTCATCCAAAGGTTTAAGCATATCATAAATGTTTAATAATGCAGCAGATACGGCACTAAGCGCTTCCATTTCCACACCTGTTTTCCAAATTGTTTTCACTTCTGCGATAACTTGAATCTGGTTCGACTTAATTTCAAAAGAAATATCAGCCCAATCGATAGGTATGGGATGACAAAATACGATCCAATCTGAAGTCTTTTTGGCAGCTTGAATTCCAGCGCTTCTTGCTGTAGCAAGAACGTCACCTTTGGGGACAGTTTTTTCTTTTACCCTGAGAATAGTTTCCTTTCCAGCTGATAAAACACCACTTGCTTTCGCATACCTTAAAGTGTTAAATTTCGGGCTTACATCAATCATAATATAGCTTATTATTCTTCAAAGTTATCCGCCTATTTCAGACATGGATTCGGATACTAGTCTTTGCTCAGTTCGATTTTCTTGTGCTTCAAATCCATCCTTAAACCGATTACCAATGCAATTGATTATTGATTGTTGAATTTCCAGATCATCACAATCGGATCTTAGCATTTTCTGCAGGTCGAGAACTCCATCATCATACAGGCAGGTTTTAAGCATACCTTTAGCTGTTATTCTCAATCGATTACAAGTTCCGCAAAACAACCGCGAAAATCCTGCTATGATTCCAACCGTTCCAGCATGCCCGGGTATTTTATAAGTCATTGAAGTAGAATTTGGTTTTTCAGGTAATCTTGTCATTCCATCAAAGTTTTCTTGCAGAGTATTAAATATTCTATTTGAGTTCCATTGAAGTTTTTGAAAATCCTCCGAGGTGCCATTAAATGGCATTTCTTCAATATATCTCATGTCAATTGGATATTTTTTTGAAAGATATGCAAGAGGAATAATCTGCTCTGTATTGATCCCTTCCATAATGACGGCATTCAACTTTAAAGGAATTCCATATTCAAGTATTTTATGGAAACAGGCCATCACCTGGGCATGTTCATCTCTCCTGGTAATTTCTTTGAATTGTTGGGCATCCGTTGTATCGAGACTTAAATTAATGCCGGCTATACCTATTTTCTTAAGTTCCGGAACATGTTTTTCAGTCAAAACACCATTTGTCGTTATGTTAATTTCATCCAAACCAGGGATCGAACTTATGGCTTTTAAGAAATTAATTAACCCTTTTCTAAGAAAGGGCTCCCCCCCGGTAATTCGGACCTTGTTAACTCCAATTTTCACAAGTAGAGTCACAAGCCGTTCCATTTCTTCATATGTCAGGATTTCTTTTCTTGGCAGGTAAATGATACCCTTTGCCGGCATACAATAAGTACATCTCAGGTTACATCGATCTGTTACGGATAAGCGCAAGTAATTGACGGGTCTGTTGTGGTTATCCAACATCATTATAAAATCCTTTACAATCTTCTATTATTTAATTATTCCTGATCTATTCATAAACCTTATCACTGTCATCCCGTCGAGACGGGATGACAACTAAGAGGGATTTATGCTTAAAACTGCAATTCATGAATTATCCAAGTTATTTAATATTTTGTAAAGCCGTGATGATATCCAAGGTTCGTCTCCGATATTCTTTTGCTGTTTTGTGGGTTTGATCTAATTTGAGTAATTCATCAAAAGTATCAGCAGCTGCTTGATATTGTTTCTGTGAATATTGTTTAATTCCTCTTTGCAAGAGAATCGTAATTTGACGATTTTTTGCCGTTCGTACTATACTTATAAATGTAGCAATCTCCTGGCGGCCAGGATCCGCTGCAAGAAGTTGGATAGAAAGTTCCTCTGCTTTATTATATTGCATGCCTGCCAATGCTTTTTTTGCCTGCGACCATTTCCGGTTCCTATCGATCCGTAACCTGGTTCTGGTTACCGCATTTGAATACATACTGTTTCCCAGGTTAAATTCCCTAGCTTTCAGGTAATGTTTTAATGCTGTACTATCATCACCATGATTATAGGCAACATCGCCTAATGATTCAAATTTTTTTGCTAATTCAGCACGTTCAATTTTGATTTTCCGGATAAGATATTTTGCTGGTAAGTAATCTTTCTTTAAATTAAGAATTTCACTGCATAGTGATTCTGACAACCTAAAGTTTTGGATTTCATAAGCGGATTGTGCTCTCTTTAGCAAATCCATCAAATGTTGATCAAATTGAGGTTTAAGCTGGTGAACGGCTTGGGATGCCTTTTGATTTTCAAAATCCAATTGTAAAACCATACCATATTTGTTTACAGCTTCAAGGTAATTCCCATTTGTTTCCAATTGGCTAGCTATCTTAACCAGGCTATCGATTTGCGACTGTTTATGTTGAATGCGATTCTGAACATCCTTCAAGTTTTCCTTTATGGATGGATATAGAGGATCATATCTTTTTACATTTTCAAATTTACTCAAAGCAGATCGGTATTTTTTTTGAGAATAATAACCAAGACCCAAGAGAAACTCTTTCTCTGCTAAGTATTTCAAAGTATCTTCCGTCATTTGTTTTGAATGTGAAATCAAGGTATCGTTCGGAAATAGGTGGTGAATCCTACTGAGCACACGATTTGCATTTACGAAATCACTTTGTTCCAACAATTCATTAATTCTCTTTCTAACTGGATTCAATTCATTTGATGCTGAAGATCGTAATAAGTTAACCTTTCTCTTAGCTATTTCATTATTTGGGAATTGATCGTGAATGTTATCATATTGAATCAAGGCGAGCAATTTTTCTCCCTTTCTTTCATATTCTATCGCCGATCTTAACATTTTTTTTTCTTTTCTGGCTGACGACTTGTACCTGACATCGACAATTTTGAACGTACTTTGGTAGGTTTTATTCTCAGGTTGATAAGCTATAGAATTACGGAAATGGAAGTATGCTTTCGCAACTTCTTTATTGTCAAGATAGTTCATGCCCTGTTCATAATTTTTCTTTGCACGAGTGGCCGGAGTCTCTCCAAACTTTACATTTGCCGAGAATTGAATTTTTTCTTTGAACCTCTCATAAACGATGTCAAGTTGTAAAGATCCAAGAAAGACTCCCATACCGTATAACCATCTTTTTGAATCAAAATTTGCAATGCCGGTTCGTAAAACTGCCGATTTAAAACTTTTTATTTCGATCCCTTGAATATAATCACGTCGGTTTTTTGTGAATTGAAGTTCAGAAAATGTTTGGAAAAATGATGGCGCAATAACGTAAGAAACACCGAAATTAGCCTGCAAGGGTATTCCAAACCTTTTCTTTGAAATAACCATATTTTGAATTACAGCAGCCAATCCTATTCTATCCCAATAAATAGGCACCCCGAAAATTCTCTCTCCAACCTTTCTAAAGGGAAAATAAGACATGCCAACATTGAATTGAGGTGAATAAGATCTTTCACGGTCAAAGATCATTGAACTAAAACCTATTCTCAAGCCGGATGCATAAGATTTTGCTAATCCGACACCTGCATAGTCGATAGGAGTCGGTGCTTGAATACGTCCAACTGTAAATCCAACAGAACCAATTCCGGGTATAAAATCCGCAATTGCAGCTTTATTGTAGAAAAAAGATTCATTCACATTTAGACTAAAATTGGGTTGCCGGGTAAAACTAAGGTTGGCTGGATTCCATAAAAAAGAATACGCAGATTGCGTTAATGTAGAAGACAACCCTCCCAACGATTTTGACCTGGCATCAAAAAAAGTAAAATTATTGTATTGGCCATGCAATTCATTCATCAAAGATAGCAACAAGATTAATGCTAGTGTATTTAGTAACTTTTTCATTGAATTTAATAGGTAACACGGTAAATTGGCACGGCATTTTTTCTACCACTAAGCTTTGCAGGTTCCATTTTAACTACAGAAAAAGATTCGTCTAATTTTTGAAGTACAGTTTTTGTGATCACAATATGACCCGAACGTGCATAATTGCAAAGTTTACTGGCTAAATTTACAACATCACCTATAGCGGTATAGTCCATACGTGATTTGGCTCCCATACTGCCCAAAATAGCAAACCCGTAATTAATGCCAATTCCAACGGTTAAACATTCTTTTTTCTCTTTTCTTCTCTCATGATTAATATCAATCAACCCCTTTTGAATATGGACTGCGGCTTTAATTGTATTAGCTGATGCATCCTCTCCTTGGAAAATAGCCATAAGCTGATCTCCGGCGAACTTATCAATAACACCATTATTATCAATAATATGACGAGATTGTACATTCAAATAAACATTTATAATATCAACAAGCGCTTCCGGTTCCATGCGTTCCGAAAGACTTGTGAATCCCCGAATATCTGAGAACAAAACAGCAATCTCTTTCTTTATCATCGATGAAGTATCAGCGTCTTGTCCGGAATGATTCTGGATCATATCGACAGTCAGAGAAGATACAAATTTTTTCATTTGTATGTTTTCCCGTAGACTTATCACCATACGGTTAAACTCATCGGCGAGCAATCCAATTTCATCTTTGTTTTTTATTTTAATAACTACGTTCAAATTACCTTTTTCCAATTCCTTAACACCGTCGGATAGTTTCACAATATTTGATGATAATCGTTTGGAAAAGATGTTTACAAAAAATACACTTAGCAAAATTATACCTATTGTTAGCAGAAGGATTATATTTTTTGCAGTATTAAAAGCTGACTGAATCATGGCGTGAGAAAAAACGATACCAGCCAATCCTGTAATTATCTCTTGGTCAATTCCATTCCGATTCGTGTTAATCACAATTTTATGTAAATACTCTGATTTGTTCCTATGTTCAATGATTTTTAAATCTTCCACCATAGATAAGTAAGATTTATATTCGCTTTTTGTGGAGTTGATTTGTGAAAGATCCGAGTGTGCCACAATAACACTGTCTCTATCCATAACAAAAGCGCTCTCAAATCCTTCCATTACAATATCATTGATTACTTCCTGAATTGGCGCATGATTTTTTATGAGTAAATTCTCGCTCGCTACACTTGCCAAAATTTGAATGGATAGTCTATATACAGCTTCGACTTTTTCTCTAAGAACATATTTCCCAGCTTCCAAAACAGCCCAACTTAACACTAAAATCATGACAATCGTAATTGAACCAATAACCAGGCTAAACTTAACTTGCAGGTTTAGATGGAGATAAAAATCGCGAATTTTATTCAAAATAGAATTCAAAAATACAATTATAGAATGAATCATTCTACGCTTGTCATTTCATCTTATTGATTAATAAATGATCCCAAATTAAATGTTAACTTGTTTGGATGCAATTATCAAGAAATTTTAATAAGAAGCAGAGTTAATATAGATTAAAAAGGGAGGATATACTTTATTTGAATTAGATAACAGATCAAGCAGAAATTGAAATTCAATCAGTAGAAACTTTTAAAGCTAATACTGTCATGTCATCAGCCTGTGGCATATTACCGACAAATTCTTCGATCTGGTCATCTACTTTGGAAACAATGTCCACTAATTTGAGGTTGACCAAGCTACTAAGAAGCGGTTCTAATCTTTTTTCACCATATTCTTCATTATTTGCATTCATGGCTTCGGTGATACCATCGGTAAACATGAACAAAATATCACCAATTTTTAATTTTACTGTTGCTGACTGATAAGGTGCATCAGGCATGACTCCTAATATTAAACCACCAGTTTCCAAGGTCTCTAAGGTTCCGTCTGAATGAATTAAGTATGGAGGATTATGCCCTGCATTTGTGTATAAGATTGTTCTTTTTTTAACATCTAAAATACAATAGAAAAACGTAATAAATTTATCCAAAGTTGTATTTTTGTAAATGATATTATTAATAATCGAAACCATTTCTTCAGGATTACGATAATCAATGGAAAGAGCTCTTAAGCTAGCTTGAAGATTCGCCATTAACATTGCAGCCGGTGTACTTTTCCCAGAGACATCGGCAATTGCAATGCCATAAATATCATCCGACAATTCAATGCAATCATAATAATCTCCCCCAACTTCGCGACTGGAAACGTTGCGGCCAAATATTTCGATACCTGGAATTTCAGGAAGAGTGCTGGGAAGTAGTTGTTTCTGAATATCCCGGGCAATCATTAGCTCATCTTCTAGTCGTTGTTTCTCCAGCATTTCGTCAACTAATTGCGCATTCTCAATGGAAATAATGGTTTCATTGCCCAGAGTTTCAAGAAATGCAAGCTCGTCGTCGCTAATTTCTTGATTATTAATTTTTTTGCCAATTCCAATAATTCCCAGAACTCGGTCCTTACTCACCATCGAAAAAAGAAATTCGATCCCACCATTTATTAATATTTCTATTGGCTCTTTGAGATCAGCTTTCTCTTTAACATCCTCAAGTCTAATGTATGTTTTCCCTGAAGCAAAGATTTCAATAAGGTTTGTTTTTATTGCACTAAAGTCTAATTCCTTGATTTCACGGTTTGCTCCTTTAGCAACAACCATATTAAATTGGTTATGGCTATCGATCATGATAATACATTTATTAATTAATAATTCCCCCATAATAGCAAATGACAGAACCTGCGCAATTTTATCTTCTTCAAGAGATGAGTTTAATTCGCGGCTTATTTCGAACATTGTGTTTAATTCTTGAATTTTCTTGTCTAATTTTTTATTCGCTTCACGAACCTCTTCAAACAACAGAGCCTTGTCAACTGCAATTACAGCTAGATTAGCTAAGGACTCCAAGAAATCTATCTCATCTTGGGCAAAAGACATCTTACCAAATTTATTACCATATACCATCATCCCAAGGTATTTGCTATCTGCAATCATCGGGATTATTATTTCTAATCCGTGTTTTCTGAACTCATCAAAGAATGGTTCGCTGCGGTTTTCCAGTTTGTCTCTTGTTAGTGAGTTTTTTGGTATTTCTTGAAGTGAGAATTGCCTTCCTAACAATTGAGTGGATAATCCTTTTACATTTTTTATATGTAAAATATCATTCGAATCCGCTAATAAAACCATTCCCTTACTTATCATCAACCTCCCCATTGGTGTTAATAAAACGTTATCCAAAATAGTCCTGAGTTCAAGACTGGAATTTAGAATTTTATTAATTTCAAAAAGGGAGGTTAATTCGAGGTATTTAATCTTGAGATCATCAAATCCTTCAGATGTTTGTTCTTGTGATTCGTTCTGCTTTTTCTGAGGATTGGGAATTGGCTTATTTTCTTTTGTCATTTATTCTTCTAATGTAGCTTTTGCTTGTTTAGCTTGCCAGAGGATTTTATGGGGTAATGTATTTCGTCATCTCTATAACGTTCTTTTTAGCGGGCTTAATCGAAAATTTCACTTCGTCCATTAATACTTTTATTAGATGGAGGCCAAGTCCTCCTTTCCTAAATTCAGTGAGATAAGCCCCCATGTCATCAATACCAATATTATCATATTCAAATCCACTACCCTTATCTACAACAGAAACCACTATTTTTTTTGAGTTTAATTCTACTTCAATATGGACATCCTTTGATTTTTCTCCTTTATAAGCGTGTTTCATTACGTTGGTGCAAGCTTCATCTACCGAGAGTTGTATCTTGTTAACACTATCATCATCAAACCCCGCTGTTTCGGCAATCTTCCCTACAAAATTACGGATTAAATCCAGGAATTCATCGTCACTTGGGATCACAAGTGAAAATTTTTTAACTTTACTCGGCAAAATCGAACCTCCGTTTAATCAAGTATTTTGCTTTGCAAATCATATATATAATTAGCACATCCAAACTACGGAATGGTATAAAAATAGTTACCTATAGAAGATTGGTTTAGTTATGCTTCTATTTTCTAAAATTTTGCACGGCTTCACTTTCATCATCCACAATTTCGTATAGGCTTGGAAATCCTAACAAATCGAAGATTTTAAACACTTTCTCAGACATGTTCGACATTTTTATATCACCATCATTCGATCTGACATCTTCGATAAACCCCATAAAGACACCTAAACCTGCACTACTGATATAGGCCAATTTCTCGCAATTTACAATTATCTTAAACCTGGTTTCATCAACTAATTGTTTCAATGCTTCTTCAAAACTTGGCGCCGTGTGTGCATCCAAATATCCATCTAAATTCAAAACAGATATTTCGTCAATATCTTTTCTGGTCACCGCAAATTCACTCATTTAATTCTCCTACAAGGTTAGGAATCAACTTTTACAACAATCATTGAGAGATCGTCATGTTTTTTAGCATTTTTTGTAAATTTGGAGACATCATCAATTATTCTGTTTAAAATTTCTTCCGCTGGCATATCATAGGTTTCATTGAGGACTTTCGTTAAACGTTCCAAACCATATTCTTCTAACTTTGAATTTCTGGCTTCGTCTAGACCGTCCGTAAAAAATAGAAAAAAATCATTTTTATGCCAGCCTATTTCAATTTCATCAAGAATTTTATTAAATACAGTTCCACTATCAAGTGCAACTCCAATGCCATGTGGCTGTAAGAATAGGGATTGTTTTTTTTTTGAAGAGAAATGAATAAATGGGCCATGCCCCGCCCGAGAAATTGTTACTTTTTTCTTTTTTAAATCAAAAATAGCATATATCATAGTTACGAATGTTTTTTGATCTAATGTTTCATACAAAGTTTTATTCACTTTTTCCAGCAAGATTCTTGGGGAATGGTAAAGGCTGGCATATGCACTTACTATTCCCTTTAATTCTGCCATATAAAAAGCAGCAGATAGCCCTTTTCCGGAAACATCTGCTATAACCACACCAAGTCTATCCTCATCAAGATCAATAAAATCAAAATAATCTCCGCCAACTTCGGCAGCCATTAAGCAATGTGCATCAATATCCAGTGAACCTTTTTTTGGCATTTCTTTTGGAAGAAGTTTCATTTGAGTATTTCGGGCAACCATTAATTCTTGTTCTAGCCTTTCCTTTTCAATCGATTGTTCGATAAGCCTGGAATTTTCAATTGCTACAGAAGCTTGATTGGCAAAAGCTTGCAGCATTTCACGATCATCCTGTTCAAAACCATATTCTTCTTCTTTTGTAGCATACAAAATACCCATAACTCCATCCTTAGAAGTAAGCGGAACTCCTAAAATTGAACCTATATTATTTTGATAGTTTAGAATATATTTTGAACGGCTATCTTTTGAAACATCATTAACTAAAATCGATTCTTTATTTTCAAAAATCCAACCGCTTAATCCTTCATTATTTTTGAGATGCATATTAGAAAGTTCTTTATTAGTGAGATTATGATATGACACAACACTTAGTTCGCCGTTTTTCTTTTTCATTTCAAGCCAGCTTGCGTCTGGGTTTAGAACATCATGTGTTAATGTTGTCACTTTTGATATCAACTCATCATAGCTTAAAATTGAACTAATATCTCTACTCAAATTTTGTAAAGATTCAATCTCTCTAATTTTTTTCTCAAATATACTAGCTGTTGGTAAATGAAGCAATAAATTCAATTCCGCCAATACCAGGTAAGAACACATAAAATAAAATGTAAAACTATTAAACGACCCCAAAGTAAAACTATATCTATTAATCTCCTGAAAAATGTTTGATTGATAAACAAAAATCGCTCCCGGAATTAGAAACAATCCTGCCCAACAAGCTGCATACTTCTGCCTTTTATTTAGGTATGTCACCCATGATGTTCTAAATGATAACAAAAATATTATTAAGAGCAGCAAGCCAAAAAACACCCATTCTAATGGTGTTTGACCTTGCAATGACCATTCTGTTCTGAACATTTTAATTGTATAATGCCTGTATATTACATACACAACAAATAAAAAAAGTCCGAAACGGAATAATTTATAAGTTTTGGCTTTACTTTTGTAATGAACTAAATCACGAATTAAGAACAGTAAAACAATTAGAAATAAAGTAACAAAAACAGCAGTAAAAGTAGCACGAAAATCCTTTTGAAGTAATCCAAAAAGATTTAAAGTACTTTCGGTGGTTGTTTCATTCTCGCTAGAAATAATCATTTTGGAAAAAGCTACTGAAATATATAATCCTAAAGCTGCAAAAAAAGCAGTCTTAAGTTTATAAACTATATGCTGCTCCTGTTTATTGTGACGTTTAAAAAGAAGAGATAAAGCTAATAAAAATACAGCTACTATTAGTGTTTCTCGTAGCCAATAAATATGTGTTGGGATTATTTCACGAGTAAGAAAAGCTAAATCAATAATAAAAATCAAAATGATTACAGTCGAGCTGGTTCCAATCAGAAAATAATTACTCTTTTGTTGTAAAAACCGAATGACTGGTTTTATCATGGTGAAGATATCCTGATTAGATTAGGAGCTCCTAGCGCATTCCATTTTCCAATAATTCTTCCATCTTCCGATATTTTCGTAACATTAAAATTACCAGCGTCCGTAACAACGCAGCTTCCGTCATATTCATCAACATCCAAAGATGTTGGATTCGTAAATCCATCTAATTTATAAATTATTGAACCATTCTTATCCAGTTTTATCAATTGGGAATTGTTGATCCCAGAACGCAAATCAAGCGCCCAACAATCTCCTGTTTTTTGATTTATACTAACTTGATAAACAAAATTAAAATTTCTAGCAGAAATAAGTAATTCCATGTTGGAACTAAAATGTTTTACACTGGAAACATCTGCCACCCAAATAGAACCATCCTGGTAATTAACAGCTATATCTTCAGGTCGATCCAGATTCTCAATAGTGGATTTAGTAGTATCAGTCAAATTAAACCTTGTGACTGTTTGATCCTGGACATCTGAAATCCAACAAATACCTGATGTTCTGTCGACCGAAATAGAAACCGGGTTAGAAAACTCTTCATTTATAACGAATAGGTTACCTGAAGTATCGGCAAAAGCTAATTTTTTGGAACTTTGAAGAATGATCCACAATCTATTTCTGGAAGGGTCAAAATCAAGATCTAATGGTGATTCACTGATGTTAAATATTTTAACTATTTCTCCATCCAAAGACATGTGTGCGATCTGGTTTAAGAAAAAATCGCTTAGCCAAATTCCTTGTCCATTACCGATATTAGCCATTCCTGATATATCAAAAAAATTACTTCTCGAAAAAAGGGTATGAGATGCATCATGCGTTAATTGAAAAAGTTTACCAGTTGTTCTAATCGCAACCCAGATACGAGATGGTCCGGGTGTAATGACAACTTCATCAGATAATGGGCTTTCATTAAATTCAGTAATTGCCTGAATTTTATATTTATAGATAATATCAAATGAAACATCTTGGTCATCATAATGAGATGAATTACCGGGTACCACTGCAATTTCTACAAATCCGCTATCCTGTGATGTTCGCCTGAATATTTTGGTGCCAACATACCCGTTAATTTCAATATCATCCCAAGTTAAGGAAACTACTCTATCCAAAGATATTACAGATAAGCCCGTTAGTTTCCCCTCTGTAAATGGATTCTCTGGATCTAAAGGATTCTCGTGTTTACGATCAGCACAACCATTTATTGCGACAATGAATAATCCGGCATAAAAAAAATAATGTGATTTTCTAAATTTGAATGAATTCATCAACAACATAATACGATTTAGGATATAGTTGGTTTCCTAGTCAATTATTGAATAGGCCGTTACGAAAAATCGATGAAATGGTTGCGGCACATTTTACTCAATCTAGATCCACTTCAGTAATCTTGTTTTTTTTGCAATTTTTCTTTTCCTTTAGATTTCAATTTGCGAAACAGATAATAACTATAAAAATAATTAAGCAGATATGGCAAGTAATTTTGTAGTTAATTTATGGTAGGTTGCGGAATTGAATCGTTTTTGAGGATATTAAGACAAATTCATTCTTTTCAAAACTTCTTTTATTCTGCCTGAACGTGTTTTATTTCCGTTTGAATTCTTTCGACTGCGATACAGCAATTGTAATCTTTGATAATCGTTTTTGATTTTTGCATATATCAATTTGTTTTCTATAGTCACCGCAACTAACCGAGCGATTTTTTCAAGAATTTGAACTAATTCTGTATAGGGTCTTAGTTTATTGGCTGGGTCATCCAATATAAAAAATCCGATAATCTTCTTTTTCCGTGTTGTAATTGGGACAAGCAGAATATCTTCATAATGCCACATATGCGGATCGTTAACGGATGTAATAGGCGTTCCATAAATCCTTTTAATAATATTCATGGGATTATTACGTTCTTGCACAAGATATGAATGTGAAATTCGATATTTTTGTTTCAAAAGCGGAATAATCTCTTCGATAGAAAAATGCAGCCTACTCAAAATTCTTGCCTTTTCTTTATTCTCCAATGCAAATGATTTTAAATTTAATCGTCGAGTGGATTTACTGAAAATAGCAAGAATGGGAAAATTAAAACCCAACGAAAGTTTAATGGTCCAAACGATTTCCCGAAGTAGATTTTCCAAAGGCAAATCAATACAAAAAGTTTCCAAAATTGCAAAGATTTGCTTAAAATGTTTATGCTTAGTTTCCAATTTTGAAAAGCGTGTTTGAAATTCATATAGGCCGGAAATGTAATTGGATAATATTTCCGCTCGTTCCAAAATTTGGACAGATGGTGTTTTTCCTGATTCTGGATTTTCCAGAATAATGAAGCCTAGGCAATTTTCATCGGAAGTTCGCAAATTTATGAAAAGTCGATCCCCTATTTCCCAATTTTCCCCTTCTTTCCATAGTTTGGGTTGAAATAATTCAACACCAGGCTTACGTTCTGTTTCATTCAGCACGCTTTGATGGACAAATCGCACAAATTCCGATTGTGGAAATAATTTTTGTACTTCCTTTACTGTGAAAAAATCCGAACGAATATCAGTTTTATCTCCGTGAAACTTAGTACCAATTTCTATTTCATTTTGATATTGGTGCTTAGTTGTATGATACAAAAATAAAGATGCGTACCCGAACTTAAAATTTCTTTTGGGAATTTCAGCCAATTTCATATAAAATAGCTGAATTAAATTTTTGCGAAAGTAATTATTTAATTGATACAGCTCATGGAATAGAGGTTTTATATCGGTTACTTGTCTTTCTATTGCTTGTGATTCATCTTTCGTCAATACTTTAAAATAACCACGAAAACCTGAGAAGAGAGCTTCCGGTCTTGTATAGGGTGTTAATTGCAGTTCAACCGGAATAATACCTCTTGTTTTATGAATAACTTCCGTGTCAATCATAAATGTATCTTGACGGGCTTTTATTGATGAATGCCATTGGTAGAATCTTTCTCGATCTTCATCGTCAATAAAATCCATCAGATAGGTTTTGTAGAATTCACTAGACGAAAGCCCCAAGATATTCTGTAGATTGTCATCAAAGGAAATAAAGCGACCACTTTCGTTAATTTCAAAAAAAGAGGTTATATGAGATAAAGTAGATTCAACTTGAAAATCAAATGCAATATTTTCTGTTGAAATATTCTGTTCTTTTGCTCGATCTAAGGTAAAAGGAATTGCAGTTATGGCTCCTTCAACTTTCACTATATAATCAAATATTCCATTCTTTACTGCATCCCCTGCTATCTGTTCTTGTTTTTCGTCTACAATAAAAACAACGGGTATCTTTTTGGCAAAATCTAATATATTATTATAGAATTGATTGCCATTGGTTTTGATTAGGTCCGCATCAAAAAGAAATACATGATAATTATTTTGATCAAGAGAATTTTTGATCTCTTTAAGGCTGCTAACTTTCTCTATTTTATAATTGTTTTGATGAAATTGTAATATTTGAGAAACAGAGCTTAGAAATGCCTTGTCATTTCCGATATAGAGAACTTTGGTTGGTTGTACAGATGGCATTTAAATTCCTAATTTAATTTATTAATGAATATACATAAAATAACTTAAATTTCCAAGAACATTGTCACTTAAATATTTTCAGATTAACATGGAATGGCAAGTTATTCTTAAAATCGCTAAGATTAAGAGGTTTTTACCCACAACTCTATTTTGTAACAAAAACAGAGTACATGTGAATAATACTATGTGATAGAAATCTCTCGATTTGAAATGATTGAAGGAGTTTGTATAGCTATTATTTTTAAAAACTTCTGGATATCTTCGATTACATTTTCATGAATTATGCTGTTCCCCAATCTTTCATTTGTATTCTTAATATCGTCAAAGAGAATTTCTTCTTCTGATTTCAATCGATCTAGCAATGAATCCACATTTTGATTAATCTCAATAAGTGATTTCATTTTTGACCGCATTAACTTTATTTGATTCTCAATCTCAGAGTTATGAGAAATAGAACCTGAGTTATTCTCAGATATTAATTTCTTTCCAAAAGAGATAACTTCATCCAATTTTATAAAAACTATATTCGTTAGATGATGAGCATCCAATGAGAGTTTGTGAATTTCTTCGGCAAGTACCCCAATTGCCCTTCCTTGCTCTCCAGCACCTGCTGCTTTTATCTGTGCATTCACACCAATTAGTTCTAAACTTGAACCAATTTCATTAATTGAACCAATGTAAGATGAAAGATTAGCTGCTTTTTTTGCTAACGAAGATAAGGTAGCAGATATTTCCTGATCTACTTTGTCATTTTCAAAGGCAAATTCAGCAATTTCCTGTAATTCTTTTTCGACTTCCATCAAGAATAATGTTTCAGATTCAAAACTAGCATTCAAGGATTCTTGCAATTGATTGTCCTCTTTTAGAAAATCCCTTATCTCAAAAAAGGCAATGGCGACTTGATCATTTGAATGTCGTTTATTATTCCAAATGTTTATTAACTCATTTGACTGCAATTCACATTGACTAATGGCATGTTGGACTTCATTGGAAAATTTGACCGGATCGTCACCATAAAGTGGTAATTCAATAAATTGCTTCGACATTTCCTGCAAAGAAGAAACTAAAGTATTTGTTTTCTGAATACAGGAATTATCTAACTCAACAAAGCTTAGAACTTTTGTTGTTGATTTATGAATTTTCTTTGTCAATTCTGAAATGTATTTTGCAAACTTAATTCTTGTATCTTGACTATTAATAACAGATTCCAGATCTTTTTGAGCAGTTTCAAGCATTCCATCTAATCTAACATTTTGTTTATCAACAGAATCGTACAATCTATCAAGGGTTTTCTCAATATGCTCTGTTATTTCTTCAGATTGGGACTGCATTTCCGGATATTTCAATTTAATCTGATCTGCTAATTTTTCCACGTCTTCTGCGATCTTTTCAAAGCCGTTATTTTCAATATTTAGTCTGGTGCCTTCTACTTTTGTGAAAGTACCGAGCATTTTTAGCATTTTAACAATATTGTTGAATCCTTCTAATGAAATGGAGAAATCAGAAAGGTACTCAGTAATTTTCACCAAAAGTTTTAAATTTTCTTCTTTTTTTCTCTGCGTAAGCATATAATGAATACAGATAGAATTTAAAATACTCCAAGTACCATCTAACGCCGCTAGGATCCCTTCCCCGGATATTCTTTTTGCAGAAATAGAAGATAGTGTCGATAACTCTTTTGATCGAAACTCAATATCTTGCAAATCTGATCTTCTGGAAAGCAATTCCTCTATATATTTAGAGACCATGTCCTTTAGACGATTTGCTAGTGTAGAGCTACCCTGGCTTGATTCCGCACAGAACTTGTTGATAGCATCCATTTAATTATTATTTTTGAATCTGTTTTTGTGCAATTTTTTCCAAACGATTTATGTATAAAAATATTTACGAATTGTTACTCTATTGCCTCGTTGATTAAATCTAACTTCATCCATAAGGTTTTTTATCATTTTCAAACCTAGTCCATGGATTGCCCCCACCTTCTCATCATCGATGTCAAATGAAGCTACTCCCGAACCCTCATCTTCAACCGAAAACTGAACGAAAGATTGATCTATTGTCACTTGGATATTAATTTGCCGATCTGCATATAATGCATCATTCAATCTTTCCTGCATAGCTTTTTCAAACATTGTGCAATTATCTTTAACTATAAATTCTTCTTTCCATTCGGATTTTAAAGCGAGGTTACCATGCTCCTGGGCATTTTGAACAGTTTCCTGAAAAGCAAGCAGTACATTTTGAATTTCTAAATAATTCATTTTTGTATATTTCCGTAATAAATCTTCTAATTTCAGATTTATTGTGTCTAAGTGGAAATTACGGGAACGTACTGAAAAATCTATCGTTAGGTGATTGACCAAAGGTTCTGACTCAATACTTACCTCTTTTTGATTCTCTAATTTGTCTATTTTAAATAGAAGTTCCTCCAACTTTGAATCGTTGAAAGGCGGTTCCAGAAAATGAATAGCATTGGAAATACTACCTCCTAAATTCGAATCATAATTTGAAGCAGAATCAATCAGAATAACTTCCAGTTCCGGATTAATCGATCTAATTATTTTAAGGAATTCCACACAATCCAAATCTTGTGTCTTAGGATCATATAAAACAAGATTCACATCTCGAGTTGTTTCTAGATGATAGATCGCATCCTTACAACTCTTAATGTTCTCAATATGGCAACCATTCGACTTTAGAGTTTTATTAAGAAGGACACTTCTTTTTAATCCGTTTGCACTAATTACAAGAATGTTTTTTAGTAATTTTGTGGGTTCATTTAAAAATAATTCAGAGCATCTCATGATATTTTTCATATTTTATAAGTGCTTGTATTCAAATAAGTTAATGTCTTAACTTTTTCAATTAACTACAAAATATAATTAATAAAGCTCTCAAATGTTGCGGATCTTAATTAGCTTGTCCAAATTTATTGAACTGAACAATGAATGTAAATTAATATGTATACCCGCTACAGCTAATTCACGGTTTTGTTTTTTGAGCTGATGTAGAAGAACCAAAATTTTACTGATTCCAGAACTAGTTATTGTAGGTACGTAGGTCAAGTCCACGACCACATTCTTCCCTGATTCATTCAGTGCATTATTAAATGTATTCTTAAGATTTTCTCCGTCAGATTCATTTATTGGCCCGGATATTTTTACTTGCACCTCAGATTCTGATTTTGAAATAGATATATCCATAATTTCTCCTAGTTTTTCAACTCTAATAGATGTTGATGTTTATTTTCTTTAGGGATTTCGTTCGATTTTATTATACCGGTAATTTCTAATGCCAATAGAGACGCATCGTCATCTAAACTTGAATTTCCATGCCAAGTTGTAACTTCCTTCAGTAACTTGGGTAGAGAATCTTCAAAACTCATTTTGCGGTTTTCGTTTAGGAACTGGACAAAACGAGTAAGGCCAAACTCCTCACTATTGGATTCTTTAGCCTCTGTAATGCCGTCTGAGTACAAATAAAGCCGATCCCCTGGTTTTAGACAAACTTTGTAATCATTGTAAGCAACCTCTTCCGTAAATCCTATAGGAAAATTTGACGACTTTAAAATGGTTGGATTACTTGAATTCCGGATTAAAATAGGGTCAGGATGACCAGCTGAGGAAAATATAAATTCGTAAGTCTCAATATTTAGAATTCCATAAATGACAGTAAAAAATTGACCGGTTTCCATATCGACTGGAAATTGTTGATTTAATTGATGCAATACTTTAGCAGGAGAATTAATTTGAAAGGTTGAGGACCCTTTGATTTTCCTTCTTAGAATAGATGATTGATTTTGAACAGGAGACAAAAGATAGCTTAGAGTAACAGATTTTAATGCAGAAGCTACGCCATGACCACTAACATCTAATACAAAAAGACCGATGTGTTTACTATCCAGCCAATATAAATTTAGAATATCACCCGCTAATTCTGTGCAGGGTTTAAATTGCCAACCAAATTTAATCCCTTCAACTTCAGGAATGTTTTTTGGCAAAAGCGCTTCTTGGATCTTAGCAGCAGCTTCCAGATCTTTTTTCATCCGATTATTAGCTTCGGTAATAAAACGAATGTTCTTTTCTTCCAGCTCTTTGTTCTTATGAGCAAGTGTCCGCTCCAGGTTTGTGATTCGTTCTCCGGCACGCACTCTGGCATGTAACTCGCTATAATTAAAAGGTTTTGTTAAATAATCATCTACACCCAGGTCAATAGCTTCAAGAAGATCCTGTTTCTCCCCTTTTGCAGTGACCATGATTATGTAAACATAGTGAGCCAAGTTAGATGTGCGAATTCGCCGAGTTAGCTTTAAGCCATCCAATTTTGGCATCATCCAATCAATAACCATTAATTGAGGAGGATCAGGTTTTTGCAACTCTTCCCAGGCTTCTAACCCATTTCGCGCTAAAACAATATCGTACCCTTTTTTTGCGAAATAAATTTCCAACATTCGCAAAATTGTTGGTTCATCGTCAGCTATTAATATTTTAATTGCTTTATTAGAACCTTTAAATTCCGGATTGGAGATGGGATCCATCATAATCCTTTCGTTCTCTTAGAAAACAAAACGTAAAAATTAGCCATATTAAAAAATCGGCAAATTAATTAAAAATCTTAAAATATAATATACATATATAGAAAAAATTGAGGATTTTTGGTACAGGATATTAATATCCTAAAAAGCTAAAGTCATCCATTTATTGAACCGATGTTATATGTAATTTAGGTTAAATAATAAGATCTAACTTTTTAATATGGAAGACAACCTCCAATGATTTTAGGGAAATCTAACGGTGTGGAATCATGCAAGTATTAATTTCTGACTCAGATCCAAATTCTTTGTCAATTATTAAACAAACGGTTCAAGACATTGGTCATGATCCTATTATAAAAAATGGCAACCTTTCTTGGAAAGAACTTCAACAAAAAAATAGCCCAAAACTGGCCATACTAGATTTACCATTCTTAAGTACAAATGGAATCAATCTCAGTACTCAAGTAAGAAAAGTTAATAGTAATGGGACAACAATAATTTTTGTAACTGACAAAGGATCCGTCCCAAACATATCACCTTTGTGCTCCGGAATGAATGATTTCATAACAAAACCTTTTCAAGCTAGCGAATTGATCGCTCGCATAAAAATTACAAAGCAGACAAATAATTTACAGGATAGACCATTAAAATTAGAAAAAGAGGTTCTATCTTACCAGACCGAGAATGAACAACTTTTGGCTTCAATCCCATGCATGTTGATAGAATTAGATATGGATCATAGAATAACAAGATGGAACGATTTCGCATCCAAAATTTTCGAGCTCGATAAAAATGAAGTAGTGGGTCGATCATTGTTACAATGCCAAATTGAATGGGATTGGAACGCTGCCGAAGAACAAATTAAAATGTGTCATAATTCAAAACAAACCTATCATTTAGATGATATTCACTACACCAAGCCTGATGGAACTGGCGGCTTTCTTGGTATAACTATCAATCCCATAATCAACGAGTCTGGTAAAATCTATGGTATTCTTCTTTTTGGCGCTGAAATCACAAAACGTAGAGAATTAGAAAGTCAACTGATACAAGCGCAAAAGTTAGAATCTATTGGTCAGTTAGCTGCTGGTATAGCGCATGAGATAAATACACCTATGCAGTTTGTTGGAGACAATACAATCTTTTTGAGGGATGCTTTTGAAGACTTAAGATTACTACAAAATAGTTATGAAAATCTTTTGGATGCAACGAGAGATGATAACGTTCAAAAAGAACTAGTAAAAAAAATAGAGGTAGAACTTGAAGAAATAGAGGCAGATTATCTATATGAGGAAATACCCAAAGCTCTAAAACAAACTTTGGCCGGTATTGAACGGATCTCAAAAATCGTACGTGCTATGAAAGATTTTTCTTATCCTGACAATGGAGATAAAGTAAATATTGATATAAATAAATCGATTGCAAGTACGGTTACAGTTGCCGGAGGTGAGTGGAAATATGTAGCAGATATTATTACGGACTTTGATCCCAATCTGCCATTGGTTCCTTGCGTAGCTGGAGAATTTAATCAAGTTATTTTGAATTTAATCATCAATGCAGTTCATGCAATTTCCGATGGTAGGGACAACCGAAATCCTGAAAATGGTATAATAAAAATATCCACTCATCATGTAGACAATTGGGCAGAGGTTCGTATTAGTGATTCTGGAGTTGGAATACCAGAGGAAATAAGAGATAAGATATTTAATCCATTTTTCACGACTAAAGAAATTGGGAAAGGTACCGGCCAGGGTCTTGCAATTGCTCATTCCGTGATAACTCAGAAACACTCAGGTAGTCTAATTTTCGAAACAGAAATGGGTAAAGGGACAACATTCATAATCCGCCTTCCAATTTTAGAAGTTGAAGAATAACAAAAGAAGACAATGGGAAAAAAGCGAATAATATTTATTGATGATGAACCAAACGTTCTTGAAGGATTGAGGCGTAACCTTCGTAGAAAAAATGATAAATGGGAGATGAATTTCTTTAACAGTGGTAATCAAGCAATAGAATTCATTTCTCAAATACAACCACCCGATTTAATTGTATGCGACATTATGATGCCGGAGATGGATGGATACACTGTTCTAAGTAAATTGCGTGAAGATCCAAAAACAGCAATTGTTCCATTTATATTTTTAACCGGTAAAGGGGAAAAGAACGATATCCGGCAGGGAATGGATTTAGGAGCGGATGACTTTCTAACTAAACCATTCACAGCCGTTGAGTTATCTTCTGCAATCAGCGCGAGACTCAAAAAAAAGGTAGCAACTGATCATTATTCAGAAGAGAAACTTAATCAGTTAAGGAAAAATATTGTTTTTACAATGCCCCATGAATTAAGAACCCCCTTAACTGGAATCATATGCAACACCGATTTAATCATAGATTGTTTTGATATGTTAGAAAGTAATGATATTATTGAACTTACCCAAGGCATCCGTAAGTCGTCGATTAGATTGGGAAGACTTATCGAAAATTATTTAATTTATGCTCAAATTGAGGTAATCAGCTCTGATAAAGAGAAAATTGAAGCACTTAAGAGATTTCATACTTATGAAATTGGAGGGATCCTTAAAGATATCTCAAAACAAAAAGCCAAAGATTTTGGAAGGGAGAAGGATTTAAACTTAGAAATCGAAAATAGTTCTATTTGCATCTCAGAAGAATATTTTATAAAAATTATAAGAGAACTACTGGATAATGCATTTAAGTTCTCAAACCATGGAACTCCAGTTGAAGTGAAAAGCACAGTTCAGGATGAATTTTGTACCCTTTCAATAACTGATTACGGAGTGGGTTTTAAAAATAATCAAATTAATGAAATTGGCGCATATATGCAGTTTGAGCGTGAAAACCTAGAGCAACAAGGTTCTGGCATGGGGCTCATAATAGCAAAACGTCTAACCGAATTGCACGGGGGAAAATTAGCAATCGAGAGCTCCTCTAATATTAAAACTATTGTCAGAGTTTCACTAATAACCAAAATAATAGTTTAATATAATTTTAATTAAGAAAATGCAATCATGGAAAAGCAAATTCTTTTTGTTGATGATGAGATTGATCTTCTTCAGGGATTAAGACGTATGCTGCGCGGAATGCGTAATGTATGGAGTATGAGCTTCGCATCTAGTGGAGAGGAAGCATTAAACTTGATGGCTGACATTGATATTGACGTTATCGTGTCTGACCTTCAAATGCCAGGTATGGATGGAATCGAATTGTTAAGTAAAATTCGAGAAAAGCATCCAAATTGCATTCGCATAGTTTTATCGGGTCAATCGAATATTGAAACTGTTATGCATCTAGTAGGAATAGCTCACCAATATCTATCAAAACCTTGTGATACTGAATTATTAAAATCAACAATAAAAAGGTCTTGTACTTTACGCGAGGCGGTTTCTAATAAATCTATAATAAAAATTATCGCTAAAATAGATACTGTACCGAGTCTTCCAGCAGTTTATACCGAATTAATTGAGGAGATGCAATCAGACAACTCCTCAGTGAAGAAAGTTGGTGAAATTGTTTCCCGGGATGTTGGAATGACTGCTAAAATTCTCAAATTAGTTAATTCATCGTACTTTGGTCTTCCCAGGCATGTTGCAACCCCTACTGACGCTACTATTCTATTAGGCGTAGAAACAATCACTTCCTTAGTATTATCTGCTCATGCTTTCTCTCAGTTTGATACAAAAAAAATATTGGGTTTATCAATCGACGATGTGATTTTCCATAGCCTGGAAATAGGTAGACTAGCAAACAGAATTGCTATAAAAGAGCAGATTAATAAATCGGACGCAGATCACGCCCTTCTGGGTGGATTGCTTCATGACTGCGGAAAACTAGTCCTTGCAGCGAATCTAAGTGATGATTATATTTCAACTTTAGAACTAATGAATTCAGAAAATATTGGATTTACAGAAGCAGAGCAAAAAGTATTTGGAACCACTCATGCGGAAGTAGGCGGCGCATTATTAGGGATTTGGGGATTGCCAGATCCAGTAGTAGAAGCTGTCACTTTTCACCATACCCCTGAATTAGCACCCCACAGTGAATTTTCTCCTTTAATGGCAGTTCATGTTGCAAATTGCTTGTTTCACAAAAAAAATAATGGGAATAACCTTAATGAAAATGTGAATATTAATTTGGATTGTTTAACACAACTTAAAATGATAGATAAAATTCCAAATTGGCAGGCATTGCTAAATTGATTTTGATTACAGATTTAAAGTTTAAATTAGAATTAACTAACAACCAATACCAACCAATAATTTCAAATTTCCTTCAGGTTCAAATTTTTTCATTAGCCTGACCTATTCATAAACCTTATCACTGTTATATTCGAGAAAAGAGCTTTTTCACAATTATTTATGCTTAACATTCAGCTTTTTCATATGTATGGAAATAGATCCCGTCACGCAGGCTGTTCCAGAATGCGCAATATCATCTGAAATGTCATTCTGATCCCGCCTGGCCGGGAGAAGAATCTTGCTGGTACAGCCCTTAATAACTTGACTATACGAGAGTTATAACGAGTTTCAAACAAGATCCCTTCAATCCGCTTCGCTCCGTCCAGGATGACAATTCCAGGCTTTTTGCCTATTCTGCAACAGCCTGCTCGACGGGATGACATAATTGGAAGATTTAAGCTTAAAAGCATGATTCATGAATTATCCACGCTAGTTACATTTATTAGAATTACATGATTCTGTAAATTTCTATCCAAAAAGATTTAAAAACTTGAAATTTTAATTGTCATTCTCCATAATCAATTAAGTCTTTTAATTATTTCTCATGCCCATTTAAAAAGAGGAGTCCCAAATGATAAAAATTGCCACAATCTTAGGAACAGTAAGACCTGGTAATTACACAGGCAAAGCATTGGCATTGGTGCAAGATGAGATTAAAAAAAATAAAGACATTGAGTTGGATATAATAGATCCCTCTAAACTCAATTTAGCATTGCCAGGACAATCGAATAATTCATTTGACAGTGATCGAATCAGGGAAATGATATTGAATGCAACAGGGATTGTGATTTCAACACCGGAATATCATGGTAGCTTTAGCGCCACCGTCAAACTTATCATTGAGAACTTAGGATTTCCGTCCTCATTAGCGACTAAACCAGTAGCTTTATTAGGTGTAGCCGCAGGTCAAATTGGCGCCATAAAATCCCTGGAACAATTGAGAAGCGTTTGTTCACATGTGGGTGCTATTGTGTTGCCTGGCCCGGTTTCAGTTGCAAATGTGAGATCTGTTTTTGATGAAGATGGCAATTGCCTTGATGAAAAAATAGAAAAACGTGTTCGAAGTGTTGCAACCAGTTTAATTGATTTTATTCACAATAATATTTGTCCAAGGTTTGCCCTCGAACAATTCGTCAGGGAGGAAGTGGTTATTTAATAATCCACTTTCAATCGCTTTAACTATCTAGAAGTTGCAATTTTGCTACAAAGTGATAATAAATCGGTGATGCGTTCACAGTCCACATCAGGCCAATCACCATAGGGATCAAGCAAAATAGCGGATAAACCAGCCGACCATGCTCCTACTATATCAACACTATAGATATCGCCGACAAATAATGTACGTTCAGGAGCTGTCCTGGAAACTCGAAGAGCATACTCAAATATTTTGGGATCAGGTTTTGAAACTCCAACTGCGTGGGAATCAATAACAGTGTCAAAATAAGAAATAAGATTCTGATCTGTTAATTGCGCTTCGACTGTCCCATCTCCATTGCTAACCGCTACTATTTTTAGATTCATCTCTTTTAATTTTTGTAAAGCTTCCCGGACTCCCGGCAAAACGTAGGACCAAAGACGGAGCACATTTCCATCCGGGTATAGAATCGGAACAAGTTTTTCTACAATTTGGATTATTTGAATTTTTTCGTGAACCATTTTCTCCGGTAGTTTGCTAAAAATCAATTCCAGGTATAAGACATGAGCCTCTAAACCTTTCCTACCTTTAAATTCCTGAATTCGTTTAGAAATCACTGGACGGGCTGAAGCTTCCGCCTTTTGTAGTTGTCCTGCATCACACTGGATTTCCAGTTTTCTTAGTTCTGTACATATCCAAACAAAATCAATAGAGATGAGGGTATTCCCTACATCCAGAAAGAGAGTATTAATATTCTCAAATTTTATTTTAGACATAATTCTTTTCTATGCATTAGATTCACTACTAATAAGTTGAATTCCTGAAAGGATCATATCAAACAAAAAAATAAAATAATTATGAGTCTACTCTAAAAACCGATTCAATCGCTTTTCTAAAAAAAATTGATGCATAAAAACAAATACTAATGAGAGCGATGGAATCGGTATTCCACCTTTTTAGAATGAACTCAATTATGATTGACGAACTCGTAAAAAGT